>LVAA01000125.1 GCA_001603955.1 Syntrophobacterales bacterium Delta_02
GTATTGTGAATTTTTTCCTATGTTTGGTTGACAATCGAAAAAGAAAATGTTTAATATAGGGAGCCAATCCATACCGTTCCACAGGTAATTATGGTTATTCATTATTCATCTCAAAGGAGGTTGTAGATGAGTATCAAAAAAGGGTTAAGCACCGCACTATTGTTGTTGATGTTCACTCTCGTCGCCTTGCCGGCGTTCGCCGGTGAAGCGGACATCATTCTGCCTGATCTTTCGACGGTTTCATTTACCCTTTTCGGAAGCGCAGTGAGTGGTGTCAGCATCATGTATTTCGGTATCATCATCTGCTTTGTCGGCTTGATCTTTGCCATTATTCAGGCCAACCAGACCAAGAACATGCCCGCGCACAAGTCGATGCTCGACGTGTCGGCCATCATCTGGGAGACCTGTAAGTCCTACCTGGCCCAGCAGGGCAAGTTCCTCATCATCCTCTGGATACTGATTGCCTGCTGTATGGTCTACTACTTCATGGGTCTTTCCCATGCACCCTTTGGCAACATGGTCATCATCCTCATCTGCTCCATCCTTGGCATCCTCGGTTCCTACGGTGTTGCCTGGTTCGGCATGAGGATCAACACCTGGGCGAACGCCCGGACGGCCTTCTCATCCCTGAGGGGCAAACCCGTCGACGTCGTCAACATCCCCCTGACCTCGGGAATGAGCGTCGGTCTCCTCCTCGTCAGCGTGGAGCTTTTCTTCATGATCTGCATCCTTGTGTTCCTCCCGAAGGAACTCGTCGGCCCCAGCTTCATCGGTTTCGCCATCGGTGAGTCCCTCGGCGCCAGCGCCCTCAGGATCGCCGGCGGTATCTTCACGAAGATCGCCGACATCGGCAGCGACCTCATGAAGATCGTCTTCCATCTTCCCGAAGACGACCCGAAGAACCCCGGTGTCATCGCCGACTGTACCGGTGACAACGCCGGCGACAGCGTCGGCCCCACCGCTGACGGTTTCGAGACATACGGTGTCACAGGTGTCGCCCTCGTGGCCTTCCTTGCGCTTGCCCTCGCCGGCAACATGACAATGTCGGGCACGCTGATCATCTGGATATTCGCAATGCGTATCCTCATGATCCTCACCTCCCTTGTTTCCTACTTCATCAACAGGGGCATCACATCTTCCGTGTACGGATCGAAGACAAAGTTCGATTTCGAGCAGCCTCTTACCAACCTGGTATGGATCACCTCCGCTGTCTCGATCATCGTTACCTTCTGGGCTAGCTACATGCTCCTCGGAGACCTCAACGCGCAGTACCCCGGGCTCTGGTGGGCTCTTGCGATCATCATCTCCTGCGGTACCATCGCGGGTGCTCTGATCCCTGAATTCACCAAGGCCTTCACAAGCACCAAGTCACGTCACGTTCAGGAAGTCACCGGAGCTGCCCGCCACGGCGGCGCGTCGCTGGACATCCTTTCCGGCTTTGTTGCGGGTAACTTCTCAGCGTTCTGGGAAGGTCTGACGATCCTCGTTCTCATGTTCATCGCTTACCTCGTGTCGCAGCATCCCTCCATCGTCGGCCTCATGCCGGCCAAGTTCGCCTTCGCGGCACCGGTCTTCGCCTTTGGCCTCGTGGCCTTTGGTTTCCTCGGCATGGGCCCCGTGACGATCGCTGTCGACAGCTACGGTCCTGTCTCGGACAACGCCCAGTCGGTCTATGAACTTTCCAGGATCGAGGCGCTCCCGAATATCAAGGCGGACATAAAGAAGAATTTCGGTTTCGATCCCAATTTCGACGGTGCCAAGGACTACCTGGAAGAAGCGGACGGTGCCGGCAACACCTTCAAAGCCACGGCGAAGCCCGTTCTCATCGGTACAGCCGTCGTCGGTGCCACGACCATGGTCTTCGGCATCATCATCCTCCTGGAGAACATGTTCGGCAATGTCATAGCCCATTTGAGTCTCGTTCAGCCGACGATCGTCCTCGGCCTGCTCATGGGCGGCGCCGTGATCTACTGGTTCACCGGCGCGGCGACACAGGCGGTCACCACCGGCGCCTACCGTGCCGTCGTCTTCATCAAGAAGAACATCAACCTCGACAAGGAAGAGGCCTCAATAGAGGACAGCAAGGAAGTCGTGAAGATATGTACCATGTACGCCCAGAAGGGTATGTGGAACATCTTCATCGTCGTCTTCTTTATGGCCCTCGCGCTTTCCTTCTTCAACCCCTATTTCTTCATCGGCTACCTCATCGCCATCGCCTTCTTCGGTCTGTACCAGGCGATCTTTATGGCCAATGCGGGCGGCGCCTGGGACAATGCCAAGAAGATCGTTGAAGTCGACCTCAAGGAAAAGGGAACACCCCTCCACGAAGCGACCGTTGTCGGCGACACCGTCGGTGACCCCTTCAAGGACACCTCTTCCGTCTCCATGAACCCGGTCATCAAGTTCACCACTCTCTTCGGCCTTCTTGCCACGGAGATCGCTGTGACCATCCAGTCGCAGACGGTAAAGTACGTGATCGGCGGCATCTTCATGCTCATCGCCCTCATCTTCGTGTACCGTTCATTCTACGGCATGAGGATCGGTGAAGAGAAACTCGACTAGAAGAAAAGAAAAAGAATGGAAAGGCGCCCCTTAGCGGGGCGCCTTTTTTTTGTGGAAGGGCGATAGGACGAATAGGAAAATGGGACCAATAGGACATATGGGACCTATAGGACGCTATAGGACGGATAGGACTTTTCCTGGGGGTTGTGGTCTTTGGGAGATCCCGGGTCTGACCGTGCTGGTTTTGCGGCTGGTGCCGCGGGATCTTCCGGGAACCCTCCCACAGCTCCTATAGGTCCTATTCTCGTATAGGTCCTATCCTTCTCCTATCGCTCTTCTCTCAGGATTTGTACACGGTGAGTGCTGTTTCTGTTTTCGCGAGAGAGCTTCTTTGCCAGTGGGCGCTGCCGGGTCTGCATCTCTTGTGACGCCAGGTGCCGTTGCCGACGCAGAGGCCTTCGTTCTCCTTTATACGCTGGCCGCAGACATAGCAGTAGTCCTTCCTCAGTTCTTCAAAGAGGGGTTCCGTATAGTAGAGCGTTTTCTTTTTGGCGGGCACCGGTCGTCCTTTGATTGCAAGAATACCCGAAGAATTGCGGGATTGCAAGGAATATCAAGGGGGATAGGGGCAATAGGAAAATAGGACGAATAGGAAAATGGGACCAATAGGACATATGGGACCTATAGGACGCTATAGGACGGATAGGACTTTTTCTGGGGGGTTGTGGTCTTTGGGAGGTCCCGGGTTTGACCGTGCTGGTTTTGCGGCTGGTGCCGTGGGATCTTCCGGGAACCCTCCCACAGCTCCTATAGGTCCTATATGTTCTATAGGTCTTATTCTCCTATAGGTCCTATTCCCCGCCGCCCTCTCGAAGATTTGATTTGACACCCCGCCAAGCTGACATTAGGATTATATCCATGTCGGCGAAGAACATCGTGAGCGTTCTCGAGGAGATCGGGACGCTCCTTGAGATCAAGGGGGAGAATCCCTTCAAGTCGCGGGCTTATTTCAATGCGGCGCGTGCGCTGTCGGGCCTCGAGGACCTGGAGGGTGTTGTGGCCGAGGGGAAGCTCCGTCAGATCAAGGGGATCGGTGAGGCCATAGCAGCGAAGGTGACGGAATACCTTTCAACGGGAAAGATGGACTATTATGAGGAGCTTAAAACGGAAGTCCCCGGGTCGCTCCTCGAGCTTACCACGGTCCCGAACCTGGGGCCGAAGAAGATAAAGGCCCTTTTCGAAGAGCTCCATATCACGAATGTGGGAGAGCTGGAATACGCCTGCCGCGAGAACCGTCTCGTGAACCTCCCCGGCTTCGGCGAGAAGACGCAGGAAAAGATACTCAAAGGTATCGAGTTCGTCAAGAAGCACAAGGGCGAGCATCTCTTCGGGGATGTCTATCCCGACGCGGTGGCGATCCGCGACAGGCTCAAAAAACTGGTCCCCGGAGGGCTTGTGGAGGTCTGCGGGAGCATCCGCAGGCGCAAGGAGATCGTCCGGGATATGGATATCCTTGCGGCTGGAGATGACAGGGAGGCGATATCGCTCGCGTTCACGACCCTTCCCGGCATCGAGGAGATCTACCTGACGGGTGAGACGAAGACCTCCTGCCGGCTCATTTCGGGGGTCGACGCGGACCTGCGCGTCGTGAAGGTTGAGGAGTATCCCTGCGCGCTCATGTATTTCACGGGCAGCAAGGAGCATAACGTGCGTCTCAGGGGCATCGCGAAGAAGAAAGGCCTCAAGCTCAATGAATACGGGTTGTTCGATGGCGACCGGCCCCTTGCTGTCGGGTCCGAAGAGGATGTGTACCGGGAGTTGGGGCTCGCATATGTCCCGCCGGAGCTGCGCGAGGACATGGGGGAGATCGAGGCCGCCGGGTCGGGGAGTCTGCCTGAGCTCGTCGGCGAGTCCGATATCAGGGGTGTGTTTCACGTCCACACCACCTTCAGCGACGGGTCCGAACCCCTGGAGAGGATGGTGGACGCAGCGAGAAAGCTGGGGTTCGCCTACATCGGCATCTCCGATCACAGCAAGAGTGCCTACTACGCGGGGGGCCTCAAGAAGGAAGACCTCGAGAGGCAGTGGGAGCTTATCGACGGGCTCAACGAAAGGCTCAAGGGTTTCCGCATCTTCAAGGGCATCGAAAGCGACATCCTGCCCGACGGCAGTCTGGACTACGACGAGGACATCCTGAAGCGCTTCGACTTCATCATCGCCTCCATCCATTCCGGTTTCAAGCTTAAAGGGGATGACCAGATCGCCCGTGTGGTCAGGGCGATGGACAATCCGTACATGACCATGCTGGGTCACCCCACGGGCAGACTGCTCCTGTCCCGGGATGGTTATGATATAGACATGAAAACGGTGATCGATGAGGCGGCCAAACGCAAGGTGATCATCGAGCTCAACGCGAGCCCGTACCGCTTCGACATCGACTGGCGGCACCTGCCCTACGCGAAGCTGAGGGGTGTTACGATCTCCATCAACCCCGACGCCCACAACAGCGCCGGCCTCAGCGAGGTCTTCTACGGCGTCGGCATAGCCAGAAAGGGCTGGCAGGAAAGAAAGGACATCCTGAACACCCGCACGACGGACGAAGTAGAACAGGCCTTTCAGCGCCGGAGACGCTGAAAGACCGCTTGAACCGCTTGAACCGCTTGAACGGAAAAGACTGAAAATGGGCCTTGGCTCCGAACAGAGGGCCAACGGTTTCGGTGGCCCGCCGGCTATCGTCAGGAATTTCCTTTTTTTCAGTTTTTCCAACGTTCAAGCCGCTCAAGCGGTTCAAGCTATTTTTCCCGGCTCAAGCGGCTCAAGCGGTTTGAACGGCTCAAGCGATTCTTTTCCCTTGGACACTCCCCGCCCTAAATGGTATAAAGGATACATCCTTATTGTTCGTAATCCTGTGTCATGAAAAAAGATGTCGCTTCTATTCTGAATAAACTCCAGGAAATGCACGGTGAGCCCCGGGTGGAGCTTTCCTATACGAACCCGCTGGAGCTCACGATCGCGACGGTCCTGTCGGCCCAGTGCACCGACGAGCGGGTCAACATGGTGACGAAGGACCTTTTCAGGAAATATACCAAGGCGGAAGACTACCTCAATGTGCCTGAGGCCGAGCTTGAAGAGGACATACGGCCCACGGGCTTCTACCGGAACAAGGCAAAGAGCGTAAGGAACATCGCCGGGGAGCTCCTCGAAAGATTCGGGGGGAAGGTTCCCGATGATATAGACACCTTCGCGACGGTGAAGGGAATAGGCAGGAAATCGGCCAACATGATAGTGGGCCTGGCATACAGCAAACCGGGTGTCATAGTGGATACCCACGTGGGGCGCGTTTCGGGAAGACTGGGCTTGACGGCCAATAAAGACCCCGACAAGATCGAGGCGGACCTGAGACAGGTGGTGCCTATGCCCTGGTGGATGGCATTTTCCCTCCTCGCCATACTCCACGGGAGGTACCTGTGCAAGGCGAAGAAGCCCGACTGTCCCCGATGCCTGTTGCGTGAAGACTGTGATTACTACTCCATGGGAGGAAGATAGAGATGTTTGATGCAGACCAGTTGACAGACAAGCAGATCGAGGACCTGAAGGAGCTTTCGCTAGTCGCGAAGGGCGATATCCTGACCATGACACGCCTCGCCGGCACGGGTCATCCCGGCGGTTCCATGTCGTCCCTCGACCTGTACCTCACCGTTTTTTCATGCGCGGACCTGACGGGGCCCGATGCCGACCGGATCGTGATAAGCCACGGCCACACGTCTCCGGGAGCGTATGCGAGCATCGCCCGCCTCGGCCACATGCCCATCGAGGAGGTCGTGGCATTCTTCAGGAAGACGGGCAGCCCCTTCGAAGGCCACGTGGTCAAGGGCCTGCCTTTCATCAGGTGGTCGACGGGCAACCTGGGCCAGGGCCTGTCCGTCGGCGTGGGTTTTGCCATTGCCGCTAGGATGCGCGGCAGTTCGTCCCACACCTACGTGTTCATGGGAGACGGCGAACAGCAGAAGGGGCAGATCTCGGAGGCACGCCGCCTGGCCGTGAAGTACGGCCTTACGAACATAACCGCGCTCGTGGATTACAACAAGCTCCAGATAAGCGGAAGCATCGACCTCGTCATGCCCCAGAACATCGTCGAGAACTACCTTGCCGACGGATGGGACATCATCGAGGTGAACGGCCACGACCACCAGGAGATATACCACGCCCTGAAGAAGGCGCGTGATGTTGACAACGCGGTCTGCATCATCGCGAACACGGTCATGGGCAATGGTGTTCCCTTCATGGAGAACAAGGAGAAGTACCATGGCAGCCCCGTCAGCGAGGCGGAGTACAAGGAGGCCATGGCCATTCTGGGTCTCGAGGACAAGCTCGATCATTACCGGGAAAAGAGAAAGGGGAAATGGACGTTCGAGCTTTCCCGCGAGGAGTTCGACCTAGGGATCGATGCCGGTTCGCCCTTCACATACCAGGAATCGGACAAGATAGACAACCGCAGCGCCTTCGGACGCGCGCTCAAGGATATAGGCGACAGGAACATCCCTCAAGGCCGGCCGGTGAGCGCCTTCGACTGCGACCTGGCAAGCTCCGTCAAGACGGCCGACTTCGCGAAGGCTCATCCCGACCACTTCTTCCAGGGGGGCATCCAGGAGCACAATACGGCCACCGTCGCAGGAGCGCTCTCGACGGCGGGAGTGCTCACCTTCTTCGCCGATTTCGGCGTTTTCGGGATAGACGAGACCTACAACCAGCAGCGCATAAACGACATCAACGCCACGAACCTGAAGACGGCCATCACCCACGTGGGTCTCGACGTGGGGCCCGACGGCAAGACGCACCAGTGCATCGACTACATCGGCCTCGCGCGCGGCCTCTACCGCGCGAAGACGATCGTTCCCTGCGATCCGAACCAGACGGACAGGGTCATCCGCTACGTTGCGGCAGCGAAGGGCAACTTTTTCATCGGCATGGGCCGCAACCGCTGGCCGGTGATGTACGGGAAGGAAGGCGAACCTCGCTTCGCCGGCGATTACGTCTTCGAATACGGGAAGATGGACCTCATGGCCGACGGCACGGACGGTGCCATCATCACCTATGGAGGGCTTCTCTCGAAGGCCCTCGCGGTGAGGGAGAAGCTTGCCGGGAAAGGAAAGGCCTTCGCGGTGGTGAACATGCCCTGCGTGGACGAGGTCGACGAGGCCATGATGGCGAAGCTCGCGGGCTTGCCCTCAGTCGTCACCTACGAGGACCACAACGTCAGGACCGGGATCGTGCCCGTCATAACCGCCTCCCTTCTGAAACTCGGCTTCAAGGGAGCATTCCTCTCCTTCGGCGCCACCTCCTATGGCGCATCGGGCGAGACGGACGAGGTCCTTGCCAGCCAGGGACTGGACATAGAAACAGTAACGGAAGCGATCCTGAAAAGGTAATCAAGCGTCCTATAGGTCCTATGTGTCCTATATGTCCCATATGTCCTATAGGTCTTATTCAAAACCTGCCGGTTCCTGACAAGGCCGGCCTGTCAGTTCAACAGACAAAATGGGAGGGGTGTTTCGTGGAAGACATCAAGGGGATGTACAAGAAGATAGTCAAGGACAATTTTCCCGAGACCATCAGGATCGATCTCGGCGGACAGGTACTCGTCTACAGGAAGAAGGTGTGGAACATATTTGACGCCGACGAGAAATGCGACGTCGAGCGGGGCCTGCGCTACGGTGAGAACCCCGACCAGCCGTCGGCGATGTATGAGCTCATCAACGGCAACATTACCCTCGGCGACGCGCGGTTCTTCGACGTCGAGACGGGCCTTGTGAGCAAGGTCACCGAAAAGGACATGCTCCAGGTGGGAAAACACCCGGGGAAGATCAACCTGACTGACGTGGACAATGCCCTCAACATCCTGAGATTCCTCGATCAGAAGCCCGCCTGCGCCATCATGAAGCACAACAACCCCAGCGGGGCGGCATACGGTTCCACAACCACGGAGGCCTTCGAAAAGGCCTTCTGGTGCGACAGGATAGCGGCCTTCGGCGGGGCGGTCGTCTTCACAAAGACCCTCGATGTCGAGACGGCGAAAGCGATGGTGCCCTATTACTTCGAGGTTGTCTGCGCCCCGGACTTCGAGGGCGGCGCCATCGACGTCCTCAAGAAATGGAAGAACCTGCGGCTCATGCAGATAAAGGAGATAGAGCGCCTCAGCGCCTTCAAGACGAGAAGGACGATAGACTTCAAGTCCCTCATGGACGGCGGGTTGATCATGCAGGAATCACAGCCCTTCAGGATACGAGGCAAGGAAGACCTCAAGCCCGCGGAGGCTCTCTACAAGGGCGAGACCTACCGGATAAAACGGATGCCCACCGACGACGAGTACCGCGACATGCTCTTCGGCTGGTACGTGGAGTCGGGGGTCAGCTCCAACTCGGCCCTTTTCGTGAAGGACGAGGCGACGGTGGCCATCGGCACGGGGGAGCAGGACCGTGTGGGCGTCGTGGAGATCGCCGTTTTCAAGGCCTACAAGAAGTTCGCCGACACCGAGGTCTTCAGGAAGTTCGGGGTGCCCTATGCCATCTTCAAACTCGAGGCGGAGCGGGGCCAGCGGGACATGAAGGACCTTGACACGATAGACGCGTACACGCGGCAGATGAACGCGGGCCTTCAAGGTTCCGTCATCGTTTCCGACGGTTTCTTCCCCTTCAGGGACGGGGTGGACGCGGCAATAAAGGAAGGGGCCCGGGGCGTCATCCAGCCGGGCGGCTCAGAGCGCGATTACGAGGTCATCGAGGCCTGCAACGAACAGGACGTCACGATGGTCTTCGCGGGCCAGCGGCTCTTCAAGCACTAGGCGGATGCAAAGGAGCCGGAGAAGAGGGACATCATATGAAATATCTCCTGATAATCGGTGTGATCATCGTGGTGTATGTCATCGTCAGGGTGAAGATGAAGGACCGTTTCTAGGGCAGGGCAAAACGTGAAGATCCCGCCTTTTGTGTTGACAAAGTGCTGAAAAAAAAATTAAAATTGTGAAAACAGTAACAAATTCCTACAGCCATCGGAGGTAATAAATGAGACCGTATTTTGAGAAAATGCAGGAATGGAACAAGCCGGTTAAAGTAAACGCAAAGAACGCCGAAGAGATCAAAGTCGTAGAGAAAGACATCGAAGAGCGCGTCCTGAAGGCCAGAAATGCCGGTCTCGCTCAGGAGACTCTAAACAAGCGCGGTGAATGGACCGTTCACCAGAGGTTGGAGTATATCGTTGACCCGGGTACCTGGGCACCTCTTCACCTGCTGTTCGACCCGATGGATGAAGAATCGGGGACTACAGGCGTTGTCGACGGTCTCGGAAGGATAAATGGCAAGTGGTGCGTGATCATCGGTTTTGACAACAAGGTCATGGCGGGTGCATGGATCGCAGGGCAGCCGCTCAACATCCTCCGGGTGACCGATATCGCGAGAAGGCTCCATTGCCCGCTCGTATGGCTCGTCAACTGCTCCGGTGTCAAGCTTCCCGAGCAGGAAACAATGTACGCAAACAGGCACGGCAGCGGTACGACATTCTTCCGCCACGCCGAGCTGAACAAACTCGGTATCCCGGTCCTCGCGGCCATTTACGGTACAAACCCCGCTGGTGGCGGCTACCAGGGCATCTCCCCGACCCTCCTTCTCGCCCATAAGGACGCGAACATCGCAGTCGGCGGCGCCGGCATCGTCAGCGGCATGGCACCGAAGGGCTTTTTTGACGAAGAGATGGCCGGCGCGATCATCGAGGCCACCAAGAAATTCAAGGCAGTTCCTCCGGGACGCGTTGAGATCCACCACGATGTGACCGGTTTCTTCCGCGAAGTCCATCCGTCAGAAGAAAGCCTCCTCGATTCACTGAAATCCTGGGTAGGCAAGCTTCCCTATTATGATCCGAGTTTCTTCAGGGTTGCGGCACCGGCAGAGCCGAAATACCCGGCAGAAGAGCTTTACAGCGTCGTTCAGTTCAACCAGAAAATGGTTTACGATATGGAAGGCGTTATGGCGCGTCTCGTCGACAACGGCGAGCACATGGAATTCCGTCCGGAGATCGGGCCTGAGCTTTACACCGGTCTCGTCAAGGTCGACGGCTTCCTGATCGGTATCGTCGGCAACAGGCAGGGTATGCTTCCGAAGGGCTACCCGCAGTACGCACCGTATCCCGGCATCGGCGGCAAGTTCTACCGCGAAGGCCTGATCAAGGTTAACGAATTCGTTACCCTCTGCGGCAGGGACAGGGTCCCGATGATCTGGCTCCAGGATACATCGGGTATCGACGTTGGCGACATCGCCGAGAAAGCCGAACTCCTCGGCCTGGGCCAGTCACTCATTTACTCGATCGAGCAGAGCGACCTCCCGATGATGACCATCGTCTTGAGGAAAGGCAGCGCCGCGGCCCACTACATCATGGCAGGCCCGCAGGCGAACAACAACAACTGCTTCACGCTCGGCACCGCGACGACCGAGATCTACGTCATGCACGGTGAAACAGCGGCAGTCGCAAGCTTCGCACGCCGTCTCGTAAAGGAGAAGGATGCGGGCAAGCCTCTTGCGCCGGTCATCGATAAGATGAACGCGACCGTGAAACATTACTATGACAAGTCACGGCCTTCCTACTGCGCCAAGATGGGCCTCATAGACGAAGTCGTGAAGCTGTCCGACCTTAGAAAATACTTCGTGGCATTCGCGAACTGCGCATACGCGAACCCGAAATCGATCTGCCCGTGGCACCAGATGATCATGCCAAGGATCATCAAGGGCTAAGCTCAATCAGAGTTTCGGATCAGGGTGGACTTAACCGTCCACCCTGATTTTTTGTTCATCGAGTTAACCAGCCAATTGTAACCGTTGACTGATAAGAGGTGAATAGGGGTGGGGTGACGAAAGGAATGAAAGACAGGCTTGCATCGATGCTCGACGAGATCCGGGGGCAGGGCAACTACCGGAGCATACGCTACGTGCGGCCCCTGTGTCCGGCGACGGTAGTCCATGGCGGCAAAGAATATCTCAATCTCTGTTCGAACAGCTATCTTTCGCTCCACCTCCATCCGACGGTGATGGCGGCGGCGCGGTCCGCCGTCGGCGATTACGGCACCGGCACCTGTTCATCGCGGAGCGTATCGGGCAGCATCGATCTCTACGAGAGGCTGGAAGCATCCGCCGCCCGTTATAAGGGTTACCGGAAGGGCCTCATATTCCCCACGGGATACATGGCGAATATCGGCATAGTGTCGACGATCCCGGGCAGGGGCGACGTCATCTTCAGTGACGAGCTGAACCATTCCAGCCTCATCGATGCGATGCGCCTTTCCCACGCGAAAAAGGTCATCTACAGGCACCGCGACCCGGAGGACCTGGAGCGGAAACTGAAGAAACACGCCATCCCGGAGCGGTCTTTCGTCATCACCGAATCGATCTTCAGCATGGATGGTGACATGGCCCCCCTTGCCGACATCATGGAGTTGAGGGACCGGTACGGCTTCTGTGCCATTGTCGACGATGCCCACGGGACGGGGATATTCGGCAGGAAAGGGAGCGGTGTCGAGGAGCACTGGGGGTTGAAAGGAAAAGCCGATATCCACATGGCCACCTTCGGAAAGGCCATGGGGTCGTTCGGCGCCTTCGTCCTTTCCGACGCCGTCGTCATAGAATACCTGATCAACAGGGCGCGGACCTTCATGTATACGACGGCCCTGCCACCGGCGGCACTCGCGGCATCTCAGGCGGCCCTCGACCTTGTCGCCGGGGACCTGTCGTTCAAGGAGGAACTCTGGCGCAACATCGACTACATGCGCTCCGGACTTCTCTCGGCGGGTTTCGACCTCAAACAGAGCGTGGGCCCCATCGTTCCCATCGTGGTGGGCAAAGACGCCGACGCGGTGAAGATGCAGAAGATGCTCATGAAGAAGGGCTTCTTTCTGCAGGCCATCCGTCCCCCCACTGTCCCCACGGGTACGTCGAGACTGCGCCTCACCGTGGTCCGGGGTTTTTCCCGAGAGCAGATGGACAAGGCCATCGAAGCGATAACGGCAGCGGGAAGGAAAATGAAACTGATCCCCTAGGGGGACCGATTGAACCGCTTGAACAGCTTGAGCCGCTTGAGCGGAAAAAAACCGTAAACCATGAGCAGGTTCCACGGCTTGACGCGATGTTGATAAAGTTGGTTTTCGAGTCTGGCTCGTGTTATGTCGTCATTCCGGCGAAGGCCGGTGTCTTCACTCGCGAAGCGACATCCAGGAAATACGGGGGGATAGAAAAACCTCTGGGTCCCGGATCAAGCCCGGGATAACGACAAAAAAGGGCTGTATCAACGGCCTGTTGAGCGGACAGAAACGAAAGAAGAAAGGCGAAGGAAGAAGATCGGAAGACCGAAGAACTGAAACGAAGGACGATTTGGACCGATAAGCGGAAGAGATGAATTCTTCCAGCGTTCAAGCGGCTCAAGCTGTTCAAGCGGTTCAAGCGGTCTTTTGATCCGAAGGAGCAAAAGACCATGTACAGCAGTGAACAACTGAAAGATTGGGATAAGCGTTACATCTGGCACCCCTTTACCCAGATGGGGGATTACATGTGCAGTGACCCGCTCGTCATCGAGCGCGGTGAAGGATTTCATCTCATAGATACCGAGGGAAGGCGTTACATTGACGGCGTCTCGTCGTTGTGGGTCCTCGTGCATGGACATGGCCGAAAAGAGCTGACAGATGCCATGGAGAGGCAATCAAAGGAGCTCTGCCATTCGACCATGCTCGGTCTGACCAACGTACCCGCCGTGGTTCTCGCCAAACGGCTTGCCGAGATCACGCCCCGGGGCCTCGAGAAGGTGTTCTATTCCGACAACGGTTCCACGTCGGTGGAGATCGCGCTGAAAATGTCCTATCAGTACTGGCAGCAGAAAGGGGAGAAGAAAAGGAAGCGCTTCATCTCCTTCACCAACGGCTACCACGGCGACACGATAGGCTCCGTGAGCATCGGAGGCATCGACCTCTTCCACAAGGTGTACAGGCCGCTGCTCTTCCGGTCGTACAAGTCGCCGTCGCCGTATTGCTACCGCTGTCCCCTGAAGCTCGAGCGTGCCTCCTGCGGCATGGCCTGCGTCGGGGAATTCGAGCGCACCGTGAAAGAGCACCGGGATGAGGTCTGCGCCGTCGTGATCGAGCCTCTCGTCCAGGGGGCCGGCGGGATGATCACCCAGCCCGACGGTTTCCTGAGGAAGATCTGGACCATCGCGAAGGAGAACGGGCTTCTTTTCATCGCCGATGAGGTGGCCGCGGGTTTTGGCCGCACGGGAAGCATGTTCGCCTGCGAACAGGAAGGCGTCGAACCCGATTTCCTCTGTCTTGCCAAAGGGATCACGGGAGGGTACCTGCCGCTAGCGGCGACCGTCACCAGGCAGGAGATCTTCGAAGGTTTCCTCGGCCGCTTCGACGAGTTCAAGACCTTCTTTCACGGTCACACCTATACGGGAAACCCCGTGGCCTGCTCTGTCGCCATCGAGAACCTTGCCCTTTTCGAGAGGGAGCGGACGATAGAGCGCATGGCGGACAAGATAACCCTTCTTCGGGACGAGCTGAAACGCTTCTCCGACCTGCCCGCCGTGGGGGAGGTTCGGCAGAGGGGTTTCATGGTCGGCATCGAACTCGTGAAGAACAGGAAGACCAGAAGGCCCTATCCCTCCACCGCGAAGATCGGCCAGAACGTCACGCTGGAAGCGAGAAAGCGGGGCGCGATCATCAGACCGCTCAGCGATGTCATCGTCCTCATGCCGCCCCCGGCGATAGACTCAGGGACGCTCAAAGAGCTTGTGGACGTGACCTACGATTCCATAAAAACGGCGACCGGCGCGCCCTGAAGGGACACGCCGGCCGGTTTTATCTGAACGGTCAGGCTCGTCTGTCTCAGACAGAGAATTCCTTCACGATCCCCTGGAGGCTCACCGACAGGCGGGAGAGCTCGTCGGACGCCTGGCTGACCTGACCCGACGCGGAGGATGTCTCCTTCGATATGCTGGCGATGGAGTCGATGTCCTTGCTTATGCCTTCGGACGTTGCCGTCATCTCTTCCGTGGCGGAGGCTATCTGCTGGACCATGAGCTGCAGTTCGTCGACCTTCTTCACGATGTTGTTGAGGGCATGGCCCGCCTGCTGGGAGAGGTCGGCGCCCGAGGACACCTTCTTCTTCACGTCTTCCATGGCATCAACTGCGCGGTTGACCTCTTTCTGGATGTTGCCGATCATGTCGGCGATCTCCGCCGTCGAATTGCCGGTCCTCTCAGCCAGCTTCTTGACCTCGTCGGCGACGACGGCAAACCCGCGGCCGTGCTCGCCGGCGCGGGCAGCCTCGATGGCGGCGTTGAGCGCCAACAGGTTGGTCTGGTCGGCTATCTCATTGATAACGTTGACGATCTCTCCGATCTGCTTGGAAAGTTCTCCCAGGGAGCGGACCATCGTTGCCGATGCGTCGACGGTGCTCGCTATCTGCTCAACTTCCCTGACGGCCATGTCGACGACCTCCTTGCCGCTGCGGGCGACCTCGACGGTCTCCTGTCCCGATACCGCTATGTTGCCCGTGTTGCGGGCCACGTCGATAACGGTCTGGCTCATCTCTTCCGACGCCGTCGCTACCTGCATGGACATCTGGGCCTGCTCGTCGGAGCCCTTCGACATCTGGACGGCGCTCGAACTGAGCTGATGGCTGGCGGAGGCTATATTGTCCGCTGACGTGTTGATCTGATGCACGACGCCGCGCCACTTTGCGACCATGTTGCCAAGGGATTCGAGAAGGGCGCCCATCTCATCGTGGCTCGTCACCTTCACGTCCACGGTGAGGTCGCCCTCGGCCAGCTTGTTGGCCACCTTCATGCCCTCCTCGAGGGACCTGGTGATCATCCGGACGGTATAGAACGTTCCGGCGGCCATGAGGGCCAGGATGACGAGAGATATAACGATGAAGACGAGCCTTGCGCTGGCGGTCTCCCTTGTAAGCTCGTTGAATCGCGTCTCTATCCTTTCCTCGCTCAGCTTGACAAGTTGCCTGAAGAGGCTGTCGATGGTGTTCGAGATGGTGCTGGTATGCTCCGACCATATGGCCGATGCCTCGTCGTTCTTCCCTTCCATCGCGAACCTTGCCAGCTTCACGTTATGTTCCTTGCCCTTGCCCAGCTGCTCCTTGATCCTGGCGAGGAGGCCTTCGAACTCCGCCTTGGTCTTGGGGTCCCTGACGTTCGCCATGACGCCCTCGATCTTCTTGATCGCCTCGCCGTAGGACTTGCGGGCCTTGTCTATCTTTGCCTTTTCCGCCTCCTTGAGGGTGGGGTCCTTCGTGAGGGCCATGCTCAGCATGGACTTGTCGATGGTGTCCACGGCGTCCTTGACCTGCTTGAAGGCCACGATCCTTCCATAGTTGTTGTTGACGATGTGATCCATGGAACGGCCCGAGCGGTCGAGGTAATAGTAGCCCAAAGCGCCCATGACGAAGATAAGGACCATGAGAACTGCCGCACCGATACCAAGCTTCGTGCTGATCTTGAGATTGCTTACCATGATGTCTCCTTCCTATACTCCCGTATGAATTTGCAGTGAGGGCGGTCCGAACCGCCCGATCTTCCCTGAGGTAGCGCCTTGTCCGCGCAAACTATTTATCGGCAGAGAAAAGATATTATTAATCCGGAGGCGCCGTCACGTCCCGTCCGCAGGACCGGGACCTCGTTCACGGTACCGAATCGGTTGTGATATCCGCAGACTCTCCACGGGTCCCGGGCCGGGAAATTTAAATTAAAAACTTTTTTTGACTATCCCTTGACATCCCGGAGAAAATAAGTATAATTATGCTTGCTTCAAGGT
>LVAA01000126.1 GCA_001603955.1 Syntrophobacterales bacterium Delta_02
CCGCCGATCTCCTCTCAGTCTTCTCACTTTCATAACCCCCCACTGTACCCCTCTTCCTTTATTTACTTTCTGATAATATTGTTAATCAATAGCGTTGACTTCAAAGAAGATTACTTCTATACTTGTTTGTTGCAGCTCCGGGTTGCGCCGGATTGCCATGAAGCCAAATCAACACAAAGGGATCCCGATATGAGACTTCACGAATATGAAGCACTGGACATTTTTGAACAGAACCGCATCCCCGTTCCCCGACGCGAGCTCGTCAGCGACATGCACGACGCACTCCACGCCGCGGGTGAAATAGGGTATCCCGTCATCATCAAGGCACAGGTCCTTGTCGGTGGCCGCGGGCTCGCCGGAGGCATCAAGACCGCGTCGAACCCGGATGAGCTGAAAGAGGCGGCAGACGCGCTCTTTAATTCCGAGATCAAGGGGATGCCTGTCCGAAAAGCACTCGTGTGCCAGAAGGTGGATATCGCCAGTGAGCTGTATCTCGGCATGACCGTGGATGGTTATTCAGGCAAACCCGTCATCGTCGTCAGCACTGAAGGCGGTGTGCTCATCGAGGAGACCGCGAAGAGATCGCCGGAAAAGATCGCCTCCATCCACATCGAACCGGCATTCGGTTACTACCCCTACCAGGCACGGAGCCTCCTGAGGATGCTCGGCCTCGAACAGAAGCTCATCACCCCCTGGAGCGAGATAATCGGCCAGCTTTATCATATAGCGACCAGATACGAGGCCCTCATTGCCGAGATCAATCCCCTCGTCGTACTGTCCAACGGAGTGTTGATGGCCGTCGATGCCGTCCTCGAAGTCGACGACTCCGCCCTCTCGCGGATACGTTTCCCTCTTCCCGACCGCGTTGACCGTATCGAGAATCCCCTCGAGAGAAGGGGACGGGAGATCGGCGTCACCTACGTGGACCTCGACGGCGACATAGGCCTTATATCCTCGGGAGCAGGCCTGGGCATGGCCTCCATGGACATCATCGGCCAAAAGATGGAACCGGCGAACTTCCTCGAGACCGGCGGAGGCATCACGGCAGACCTCCTGTACCGCTGCATGGAACTCATCATGATGAAACCCGACCTGAGGGGAATATTCATCAACGTCTACGGCGGCATCAATCCCATTCACGAAGGCGCGAAGGGCGTTATCCGCTACATGCAGGAGCACAACGTCAAGATCCCCGTCGTCGCCAAGGCGCTCGGTAACCGGCAGGAGGAAACGTGGGAGATATTCAAGTCGGGCGGCGTCCACGTCGTGACGGAAGCGGCCACGGAAAAGGCCGTGGAGGTTCTCTACAAGCTTGTCGGGCCGGGCAAGAATAGTGCTGCCGGGCGCGCATAGGCCCGGGCGAAACGCGCATGACCGCGATGCAGGACATAAACATGAAAGCATACGAGGTTTTCCAATGAGCATACTCATGAACGATTCCACACGTGTTATAGTACAGGGTATCACCGGCCGCATCGGAAGTGCCCAGACGCACTGGATGCTCGAATACGGCACACGCGTCGTAGGCGGCGTCACACCCGGGAAAGGAGGAACGACGGTCGAAGGCGTTCCCGTTTTCGACAGCGTCCTCGAGGCCGTTAAGGAAACGGGGGCCAACGCGTCGGTCTTTTTCGTTCCCGCGGCCTTCGTCCTCGACGCGTTCCTCGAAACGATCGACGCCGGGGTGAAGCTCATCGTCATCGTCCCCGAACATATCCCCGTCAAGGACGTCCTGAAGATGCGCAGCTACGCAGTGGAAAAGGGCGTATTCGCCCTCGGCCCGACAACCCCCGGTATCCTTGTCCCCGGGATGGGCAAGATGGGTATCATGCCGGCATCCCTCTTCGCACCGGGAAGGGTAGGCATCATATCGCGCAGCGGAACCCTTTCCTACGAGTTCGCCGGGATCCTGTCCGAAAGCAATGTCGGGCAAAGCACCGTCGTGGGCATGGGTGCCGACCCGGTGGTCCTCAGGAACCTCGCGGACATCCTGGAACTTTTCGAAAATGACAAGGACACGGACGCGGTCATCGTTGTGGGAGAGGTAGGCGGGGAGCAGGAGGAAAAGGCTGCCGGCTTCATCGCCCGGAAGATGTCGAAACCTGTCGCGGCATACATAGCGGGCCGTTATTCGCCTCAGGGCAAGAAGATGGGCCATGCCGGCGCCATAGTGCGCGGCAGCGCCGGCACTCACGCGGGCAAACACGAAGCCCTCCGCGCCGCCGGCGTCGAGGTCCTCGAAAGCCCCATCGACGTCGCGAAATGGGCGAAAGAACATAAACTCAAGTAGAGAGACCTCGCTTGAACAGCTTGAACCGCTTGAACGGATAGAAGGAAAAAGAAGAAGCCGGGAGTCCCGGTCTTCGACCCTCAAGCGGTTCAAGCGGTTCAAGCGGTTCAAGCGGTTCAAGCGGTTCAAGCGGTTCAAGCGGTTCAAGCGGTTCAAGCGGTTCAAACCAGTTCTTTGTATTCCCCTTTACACACGAATCTGTTCCCATTCCGGTAAAATGATGGTAGTCTTTACATTTCAAAATACCGGGAGAGATAATTATGCTAAAGAACCGGAAACGATTCATTCTGATCGCTTCTATCATCGTTCTTCTTGCCGCCCTTTCGCGGCTTGTAGGTCTTTATGTCGACTGGCTCTTCTTCGTGGAAACGGGGTATCGCTCCGTGTTTTCCCGGGTGATCACGGTGGAACTCCTGTCGGGTCTGGCTTTCGGCCTCTTCGCGTTCCTCTTCATCTTCATCAATATACGGCTTACGAACAGGGTCCGGTTCCCGGCGGCGAGCATCTCCATCAACGGCTATACAACAGTATCCCTTAACACGGACAGGATAGCGGGGCTTTCCCGCCTCCTGGGCCTTCTGGTAGCTCTCTTTCTCGGCATCCTCGGGGCGCTGTGGGGAGCGGGCCTGTGGGACCAGATCCTTTTCTTTGCCAACGCCGTTCCAACAGGGACTTCCGACCCGGTCTTCGGGAAGGACGTGGGGTTCTATCTCTTTAAGCTGCCCCTGTATCAATCCCTGAGTTCCTTCCTGGGTTTTGTCCTCTTCATGTCGCTCCTTATCAGCGTTGTGACCTACACCGTCAAACGCGGCTTTCATATCAGCCGTTTCCAGTTGTTCATAGCGCCGGAGATCCGCCTCCACCTCGGCATTCTCGCCTCGCTGGTACTCCTGAAGACCGCCTTCGGCTTCTGGCTGGACAGGTTCGACCTGCTCTACTCCACTCACCAGATCATCACCGGAGCGGGTTATACCGATGTCCACGCCAGGCTTTTCGTCCTCAACCTGCTCATGGTCCTGTGCGTGATCGCCGCTGCGGTCTTCATCGTCGCCTTCGCGAAAAGCAGGTTCCGGTCCGCCTTCTATCCCGTCGGGGCCGTCATCGCCGTCTACATTATCGGCATGGTCATCTATCCCAACCTGCTCCAGAACTTCAAGGTAGCCCCCAACGAGCTGGACCTGGAAAAACCGTTCATTCAGCACCACATCGAGTTCACCCGGTACGGGTACGGTCTCGGAAAGATCGATCTCAAGCCGTTCAACGTTTCGTACAATCTCACGGCAAAGGACATTCAGAAGAACGACGCGACGATACGGAACATCAGGCTGTGGGATGAGGGTCCTCTCCTCAAGACATTGAGCCAACTCCAGCAGATACGGACCTATTACAAGTTCACGAGCATCGACAACGACCGGTACAGGATCGACGGAAAGTACCTGCAGGTAATGGCGTCGGCACGGGAGCTCTCCTATGACGACCTGCCGAGCAAGTCATGGATCAACGAAAAGCTCGTCTTCACCCATGGCAACGGTGTCTCGCTGGCACATGTGGCCAGGATCACCCCCGAAGGCCTTCCGGAATTCATAGTGAAGGACATACCGCCCACCTCCATCACGAAGGACATCAAGGTATCCACCCCCGAGATCTACTTCGGAGACCTCACCAGGAGCTACGCGATCGCCAACACACGGATCCCCGAGTTCAGCTACCCCACCTCTGAAGGGAATGTCTACAGTTCCTACAAGGGGTCGGGCGGGGTCGCCTTCGATTCATTTCTGAAGAGGCTTGTCTTTGCGACACATTTCAAGGATGCCAAGATACTTCTCTCATCGGATATCAGGTCCGACAGCCGTATCCTCTACTTCCGCAACATAACGGAGCGGATCCGCACGGCAACGCCGTTCCTGTCCCTGGACCAGGACCCGTACATTGTCATATCCGACTCAGGAAAGCTCTACTGGATGGTCGACGCTTACACGTTCTCGACGCACCTGCCCTATTCCCGGCGGCTGCGAAACGGGGTCAACTACATGAGGAACTCCGTGAAGATAACCGTCGATGCATACAACGGCGCGATCAAGTACTACCTCTGCGACCCCGACGACCCCATGGCGAAGGTATACAGCAAGATGTTTCCAAGCCTCTTCCAGGCCCTCGACGCTATGCCCGAGGACCTGAGAAAACATGTGCGTTACCCCAGGGACCTCTTCAAGACCCAGGCGTCTCTCTATGCCACGTACCACATGAGCGACCCGAAAACATTCTACAACAAGGAAGACCTCTGGGAGATACCCTCTCACGCCGAGAAATCCATGGAGCCCTATTACCTGATCATGAAGCTCCCCGGCGAGAAGAGCGAGGAATATGTGCTTCTGGCGCCTTACACACCGGCAAAAAGGGATAACCTCGCGGCGTGGTTCGCGGCCCGGTGCGATGCCCCGAATTACGGGAAACTGATCGTCTATGCGTTCCCCCGGGACCGTCTTGTCTACGGTCCGAGGCAGATCGATGCGCGCATCGACCAGGATTCCTACATATCCCAGCAGCTCACCCTGTGGGGACAAAGAGGGTCACAGGTCATACGGGGCAGTCTTCTCATTATTCCCGTGGAATCGGCCCTCATCTACATACAGCCGCTCTACCTCGCCGCCGAGGACAAGGGCGGCCTGCCCGAACTCAGACGGATCATTGTAGCTTATGAGAATAATGTTGTCATGGAGCAGACGCTTGAAGGGGCTCTTCAGAAGATATTCGGCGGCAGGGGCCCGGTTCCTTCCCCGGTGCAGGCAGGAGGACTACCCCGCCCGACAGGCATCAAAGACCTCGCCAAAGAGGCTGCCAGCACATTTGAGCGCATGATGCAGCTCCAGCGCCAGGGCGACTGGGCCGGTTACGGGGAGCAGATGAAAAAACTCGAGAGAGTGCTGAAAGACATGACGAAACAATAAAAAACCGCTTGAGCCGCTTGAGCCGCTTGAACGCCGGAAGACAAAGAGAGGCATTCCGGAGAGGGTCTTTGCCTTTAACGTTAAAGCGGTTCAAACGGTTCAAGCGGTTGGAACACTTCTCTTGGGAGGTTTGGATGCCGCGCATCAAGCTTGAAGAGCAGGCGAGTTATGAATTCACGTTTCCGGTAACGCTCTATCCCCGGGACATCAATTATGGTGGACACCTCGGGAACGACTCTCTCCTGGTGATCATCGGGAGCGCCCGGGCAGAGATGTTCCATTCGATGGGCTTTGGCGAGGGTGATCTGGGCGACGGCAAGACGGGGATCATCATGTCCGATCTCGTTGTGAATTACAGGTCCGAGGGTTTTATCTTCGATAAGCTCGTGATCGACACCCACATCGGAGAGATGCGCTCCGGAGGCTTCCGGGTCTTCCACCGCGTGACGAAGAAGGGCAAGCTCCTCGCACTCATCGAAACCGGCTTCGCGACCTTCAACCATTCGATACGCCGCCTGGCCCACGTTCCCGAGATCTTCGTAGAGACGCTCCAAAAATACCAGGGGAAATGAGCGTTTTCGCCCACTCGAACGCGAACGGAGGTCATGGAGCAGCCGGGGACCGTTCGAGCATTTAAGAAGGACACAGGAGGTTTTTCCGATGCCGTACAGTTGTGAGATCAGTTCAATAGACCCCCACCCGGCGGTAACCATCAAATCCCGGGTCAACGTTGAAGATCTGCCCGATGTTTTCGCGTCCTCTTTTGAATCCCTCGTGGAATACCTCGAGGAGATCGACGAGGATATAGCCGGTCCGCCCTTCGCCATCTACTACAACGTGGAGATGGAAGACCTCGACGTCGAAATGGGCCTGCCCGTCACCAGGGACATCCCGGGAAAAGGAAACATAACGTCGCGGGAGATCGCGATCGAAAAGGCCGCCTCAACCATCCACACGGGACCATACGAGGAGATCGAATCGGCTTACCTGGCACTCGCGGAATGGATGAACGATAACGGCCACGAGCCCGAGGGAGCGAGCTACGAATTCTATCTCAACGACCCGGGCACCACAGCCCCGGAAGACCTTCAAACGGTGATCTTCATTCCCGTGAAGCAGGCCGCCACGTGAGGCAGGAAAGAATTTGATTGACAAGCTTTTCGGGCTCCGATACACTGATACCACTATGATGAGAATCGACACCAGGGC
>LVAA01000019.1 GCA_001603955.1 Syntrophobacterales bacterium Delta_02
CCCTTCGCCGATGTGGCAGCGGTAGAGGCTCAATATCTTGAAAAGCATGCTTTTCTGGTTGGCGTAGCGGCAGGTCAGCCTCTTGTCCTTGTCGAAGGTGTAGACCACGGCCTCGTCGAATCCAAGATCCTGGGCGATTATGTTGAGGATCGCGTTGATCCGCGCCGTCAGCTCGAGGTTCGAGTGCGATATCTCAATTATCTTACCGATCAGCTCTGCTTGATTCATGCTTCGCAATCGCTTTCCTGTAAAGGTCAACATACTCGCGGGCCGATTTCTCCCAGGAAAAGTCTTCCTTCATGCAGCGGGTGACGAGGTCCGCCCAGGCTTTCTTGTCCCTGTAAAGGGAAAGTGCCCTGCCGATGGTGTCGAGCATTGCCTCTTTCGTGTATTCATAGAACTTGAAGCCCGTTCCTTTCTCAGGATAGCTCGTGATATCGATGATCGTGTCCTCCAGCCCGCCCACGCCCCTGACAACGGGGACGGTACCATACTTCAGGCTGTAAAGCTGGTTGAGCCCGCAGGGTTCGTACCGGGAGGGCATGAAGAACATGTCCGCCCCCGCCTCCATGAGGTGCGCCAGCTTGTTGTCGTAGGCTATCTTTATGGAAAAGGACCCGGAGAACTTCTTCGCGAGGGTCGTGAACAGGTCGTGATACTTCCGGTCTCCCGTCCCCAGGATAACGTACTGCAGGCCAAGGTCGTGGATCTCTTCCATGGCCTCGGAGATGAGGTCAAAACCCTTCTGGTCGGCAAGCCGCGAGATGGTTGCCACCAGCGGCACGTTCGGATCGACGGGCAGGCCGAAGGCCTGCTGAAGGGCCTTCTTGCAGACCGCCTTGTTATCCCGCTTCTCGAAGGTGTACCGCCCGGGGAGGGATTTGTCCGTCTCCGGGTTCCAGTCTCCGTAATCGATGCCGTTCACTATTCCATAGAGGTCCTCCCGACGCTTCGTGAGGATGCCGTCGAGACCGCATCCGAACTCCGGCGTCTGGATCTCCTTGCTGTACTGCTCGCTTACCGTGTTCAGGATGTCGGCGAAGATGATGCCGCCCTTGAGGAAATTGATGTGGCCGAAGAACTCCAAGGACTCGGGCGTGAAGTATTCCCAGCCGATATTGAGGAGGTGCATGTCGTAGTGCCAGAATATGCCCTGGTAGCCGAGGTTGTGGATGGTCAGAAGGGTGGCCACGTTGCTCAATTCGGAATCGTTCTGATAGAGCGTCTTCAGGAAGACGGGCGACAGGGCCGTCTCCCAATCGTTGCAGTGGAGGACATCGGGGACGAATCTCGTTGCCTTGATCGTCTCCAGGATGCTCTTGGCGAAGAAGATGTAACGCTCCGCGTTGTCGAGGTAGTCGCCGTCGGGGGTGCTGTAGAGGTAGTCGCGATAATAGTACTCGTCCTTTTCGACAAGGTAGGCCTTTATGCCCTCGTACTCGCTCTCGACGATCTCGGCCTCGACGAAGGATTGTGATACCTGGCATAATATTCTCTGGTTCGAGTACCTCATGGGGAAGCCGAGGTCTTCTATGCCCTTGTGTTTGGGGAGAATGACCCTGACGTCAACCCCAAGGTTCTTCAGGGCCTTCGGAAGGGCCCCGGTAACATCGGCGAGGCCGCCCGTCTTTACAAAGGGAAATATCTCGGGAGAAGCAATCAATATCTTCATTGTGCCCCCTATATCTCTGTTTCTCTCAGGTACGCCGTAGCTTCCTCGGGTGGTGTGGGATTGATGTAGAACCCTGTTCCCCACTCGAAGCCTGCCATTTTCGTAAGGCGCGGTATGATCTCTATGTGCCAGTGATAGTGCCCCATACCGACGTTCGCCGGGGGGGCCGTGTGGATAATATAATTGTAGGGCGGATTGTTGAGCACTTTGACATACTTTCTCAGGATCCTTGAAAGGACATCCGCCAGTGAGTAGTAATTGTCGGCCGGATCTTCCTCGGAGAAGACCGCATTATGCCTCTTCGGAAGAATCCACGTCTCGAAGGGAAAGCGCGAGGCGTAGGGCGATATCGCGATGTACCGCTCGTTCTCGCAGACGATGCGCGAATTCTCTTCCTTCTCCTGGGCGATGATGTCGCAGAAGATGCACCTCTCCTTGTACTTGTGATAGGCGAGGCCCCCGCCGATCTCCTCCGATACCCGCCTTGGCACGATCGGCAGGGCGATGAGCTGCGAATGGGCGTGGTCGAGGGATGCCCCCGCCACCGACCCACTGTTCTTGAAGACCATTATATATTTGAAGCGGGTGTCCCTCATGAGGTCCCGTATCCGTTCGCGATATGCTACGAAAACACTCTGGACCCTGTTGACGGGCATATCTGAAAGGGTCTCTCCGTGATTGGGCGTCTCGACGATGACCTCGTGAGCGCCGATGCCGTTCATCTTGTCATAGATGCCGATCCCTTCGCGGTTGAGGGTGCCTTCTATCCTCAGGGCGGGGAACTTGTTGGGGACCACCCTCAGGGACCAGTCAGGAGAACCCGGTGTAGAGCCAGGCGGACGGACAACGTAGACCTCCGGCGGTGTCATGTTCTCATTTCCCGGACACAGGGGACAGACCGCCGCCTTCGTCGGGGGAGCCTCCTCCGCAAAAAAAACGGGCCGCTTGCCCCTCTCCGTTGAAATAATGACCCATCTGTCAATGATGGGATCTTTTCTCAATTCAGGCATATGTTACCCCGGATCTTCGTTTTTTGACATGGCTGTTGTTGCGTGATAAGAATGAGTTCAGTGATACCGCTGAAGGACAATATCCCAACCCGCACCTTTCCCATTATAACAACAGGTCTGATCTTTGTAAACATCATTGTTTTTTTGTGGCAGCATCTCGCGCTCAGCGCATCGGCAGGCGCAATGCTCTACACCTATTACGGTCTCGTGCCCAGGGAGCTCGTAGCTTCCGTGCTGGCACGGCACGATCTCCTGCCCTACAATATGATGACGGTCTTCACGTCCATGTTCCTTCATGGCGGCTTTCTCCACATAATCGGCAACATGCTTTATCTGTGGATCTTCGGGAACAATATAGAGGACAGGCTGGGGCACATGGGATATCTCCTGTTCTATCTTCTTTCAGGGATATGCGCGGCGGCCTTCCAGGTGCTGTACGACCCCTCATCTGAGGTCCCCATGATAGGGGCCAGCGGGGCGGTCTCCGGCATACTCGGGGCCTATCTTCTCGTTTATCCCCATGCCCGGATAAAGACCCTCCTCATCATAATCATCTTCATCAAGGTGGTCGACATTCCGGCCATCGTGCTGCTTACCGTCTGGTTCTTCATGCAGTTCCTCTATACCAATGTCGACGGTATCGCCTGGTATGCCCATGTCGGCGGGTTTATTTTCGGCCTTGTCTTCGCCCTGCTCTTCCTCGTCCGCAGGAAGGGTCGAAAGACGGTCAGGGCGTCCCGCCCATGAGAGTCCCAAGGGTCCTCGCCATCAATCCCTACATCTATGATTTTGCCGCCTATGATTTCTGGTCGAGCCCCCTTGGCCTCCTTTACATCGCGGGCATTCTGAGGCAGAACGGGTTTCACGTGGATCTCATCGACTGCATGTCCGTCAGGGAAGAAAAGCGCAAGCCGGACGGGCGCGCGCCCTATGTCAAGCAAAAGGTGGCCAAACCGGATGTTTTGGGGGGGGTCCGCAAGAACCTCCGAAGGTACGGGGTGTCGCCCGAAGAGCTCTCAGCCGTCCTCAGGGGAATGGAGCCGCCCGATATCATTCTTGTTACCTCCATCATGACGTACTGGTATGTGGGGGCAATGGAGGTCGTCAACCTCGCCCGCCAGGTCCATCCCCGGTCGAAGATAGCCGTTGGCGGCATATACCCCACGCTGTGCCGCGAGCAGGCCCGGGTGAGCTTTGCGGACTCCGACCTCGTTGTCCCATCCGGGGAGATGGGGCGTTTCTACGGGTTCATCGAAGCCGCGACGGGGCGAAAGCTCGACTTCACGCCCCTTATGGACAACCTCGATATTCTCCCCTATCCCGCCCATGACCTCTACGGGGACATACCCTTTGTCCCTCTTCTGACGTCCCTGGGCTGCGCATTCAGCTGCACCTACTGCGCCACGTCCTACATGTACCCGACGATGACCCGGCGCGGCGTTGATTCCGTCCTGGACGAGATACTCCACTGGCATGAAAGGGGCGTACGCCGTTTCGTCATCTATGATGACAGCTTTCTCTACGGGAGCCGGCATCACGCCAGGCCTCTCCTCCAGAGGATCGCCGCCCTGCCTTTCCCTGTGGACATATACAACCCCAATGCCCTCAATGCCGCCTTCATCGATGATGAGATCGCCGCCCTGCTCGCCCGGTCGGGCTTTCGTGAGGTCAGGATCGGCCTGGAATCGGTGGATCCCGAGGTACAGGCGAACACGGGGGGAAAGGTGACAGGGGCCGTCTTCGAAAGGGCCATAGCGTCCCTCAAGCGGGCGGGTTACGGAAGGGAGCAGGTCAGGGCCTATATCCTGGCCGGCCTGCCCGGTCAGCCCTGGCAGGAGGTCAAGAAGGCAATCGATTATCTCAAGGCCCTCGATGTCACGCCTTCCATCGCGGAATATACACCCATCCCCCATACACCGCTGTTTGAAAGATTCAAGGATTCCGCAAGGTTTCCCGTGGCCGACGACGCCATCTACCAGAACAACGCCATCTTCCCCTACGCCTGGGAAGGCTTCACGGAAGAGGACCTCAATTATCTAAAAAGATACGCAAAGTAAGGGTGATGGGTAACAGGTTATGGGTTATGGGAAAGGCTGGAAGAAAGATGCCCCATCACCCATAACCCACATCTGTCCAGCACAGATCCGCGGCAACGGACATGCCGACTCTCCGGAGCATCCCCGGGGGAGGAGAATGACCAATGACCAAATTCCAATAACCAGACAAACAGACAATAACCAAAACAATGATACAGGCAGCCCGTTCCGTTTGTTCAATTGGTTATTCTCTTTTTCATTGGTCATTGGAATTTGTTCAATTGGTCATTATCTCTTTCACTGGTCATTATCCCCCATTTTGCCTGACGGCACGGGAGAAGAGATCGACCTGGTCTGGAATGGAAGATCTACCTGTCCTGGACCATTGTTGTTCTATAAGGAGCGCATTCCGGGAAAATCGGAACCTTTACAGGGAAAGACGGGATACAGGTTTCCGATTCCACGGTTTTTTCCTATAACCCATCACCCATAACCTGTCACCTAATTACCCGCCTCTAGGCGAGATACTTATGCAGCTTCTGGTAGCTCACGAAGTCGCCATCTACAAAGTCCGCCCCGAGCTCCTTCGTCGCTTCCTCGCCTTCAGCGATCCTCTTTATGGTGCAGCGCATCTTCACCGGGGTCTTCTCGTTTGGTATGGTGAAGATCGTGTCGAACTCGCCCTCGCTGACCGCATCATAGTCGTGGGGAATGGATATCTTCAGCCCCCCCAGGGAGACGTCTATGACGATGCCCGTCTGCAGCGTCGATTCCTTCGCATCCCGCTTATAGACAAAGGCCGGAAGCGACACCTCCTTGCGGGCGTACCGCCTGCGCTCCTTTCTGGAGCCCTTCAACTCGACCTTGTCCTTGACCTGCGAGTGGAGCATATTCTCTATAATGGATGAAAGCGACCGTCTTTCGACCTCCGCTATCTTTTCCAGTGTTTGTTTCAACTCCTCGTTGGTCCGAAAACATATAGTTACATCTTTCTTCATTAGCTTCCCCCTTACACTGCGCTATCCGGCCGATGCCCTCGTCGGCACTTTGCGATACATGAGTATAACATAATATGGAACTATTGAAAAGCTCAACTTGACCCGGGAGAAGCGCGTAATGCCTTATCTGGCGCGGAACCGGCAACGTGCGTGGCGGGCGAGGGGCGGGGCGCCGTTCTCGTTGCCGCACTCAGGGTTGCTCGCAGGGAGCGAGTTCCCCGGAGCGGCCTGGGGACCATCTGCAGCCACTTGCGAAAGGATTACTTATCGGCACCGATTGTGGTAGAATAATGATCATATCGAGGCCGGACACGTATCAAGACGGGGGCACACTTTGTCGGAGGCGTTCTACATCCCGGCCCGGGGGACCTGAAAGGGGTGGAGATCGATCGAGTTTCTCCCGTGCCAGCGCGGCTTTCTGCCGGGCCGGCAGGGTTCGGGGGACGGCGGCCGATCCCGGAAGGGAGGACGAATGAAGATCTTTGTAACGGGTGGGGCCGGCTATATTGGCAGCCACGTCGTAAAGCTTCTCGGGGAGCAGGGACACAACGTTCTTGTCTACGACAATCTTTCCACGGGCCACGAATGGGCCGTGCTGTCGGGGCACCTCGTCAAGGGTGACCTTTCCGACAGGCAGCTTCTCAGGGACACGCTGAAGGAATATGCTCCCGACGCGGCCGTGCACTTCGCCGCATCGATCCAGGTGGAAGAATCCGTCCGGGAGCCCCTCAAGTACTACCGCAACAACGTCGTCAACAGCATCAACCTCCTCGAGGTGCTTACCGAGCTCAAGGTCAGGTATTTCATCTATTCGTCGACGGCAGCCACCTACGGGGCGCCGCGGACAAGTCCCGTCGATGAGAGTACGCCCCTCGCTCCAATAAACCCTTACGGGATGACAAAGGTCATGGTGGAAGCCGTCCTTCGGGACATAGCCGCGAAGGGGGACCTGAGCTATATCGCGCTGCGGTATTTCAACGTCGCCGGCGCCGACCGGCAGGCGCGGATAGGCCAGGCCTACCGTGAGGCGACGCACCTCATCACGCGCGCCCTCAAGACGGCGCGGGGGGAACAGGAGAAGCTTCTCGTGTTCGGCACGGACTATCCCACGGCGGACGGTACTTGCGTGAGGGACTACATCCACGTTGAGGACCTTGCGGCTGCACACCTTCTGGCCCTCATGTATCTGAGGGAAAAGGGTGTCTCGGACGTGATGAACTGTGGCTATGGACATGGATTCTCGGTCCTTGACGTGATCCGCACGGCCAAGGCGGTGACGAAGGTAGATTTTCCCGTGGAATTCGCGGGGCGCAGACCCGGCGACCCGCCGGAGCTTGTCGCGGACAGCTCCAAGCTCAAGAGGCTGACGGGGTGGTCCCCGCTCTGCGACGATCTCGGTTTCATCATCGAGACCGCATGGGAATGGGAAAACAAGAGGGCGGCGAGGGAGGATTAAAGGATCGCGGATGAGGACCTTTGCGGCGGCCATTGCCGTCATTCTCGCTTTTGCCGGCCTCGTGCTGTATGCACCCAATTACCTTTTCTATGCCGATCCACCCCGGAAAGCGGACGCCGTCATCCTTTTCCTCGGTAACGAGTACAGAGAACGCAGGGCCGAGGCGGTGCGGCTCATGGGGGAAGGATACGCCGCTTATCTCGTCATTCCCGCCTACGGCAGGGTAGCGGAGGCGGTCAAACACACCGAGGCATCGCGCAATGTCGTCCCTTCCCGCCCCTCCCATTACCCCGTAGTGTACGAGGACACCCACATCGAGATCATCGAGGCGAAGAGGCTGATGGACGGGAAGGGTCTGACGTCCGCGATATTCGTCAGTTCGCCGCATCACATGAGGCGGATCAAGCTTATTGCCGACAGGGTGTTTACCGGTGGCGCCTACCGCACCACCTTTGTCCCGACCCGTTTCGAGAAGCGAAAAGAGGGATTCTGGTTCTTCCACGAGTCGGAGATAAAGAAGGTCACCAGCGAGTATGGCAAAATCCTCTGGTTCTTTCTCTACAGGTGGATGAAATAGAGAACGGTTTCAGGTTTCAGGTTTCAGGAAAAGCTTGACGGGTTGTCGACGCAACTTCTGTCCGAGGCAGACGGCGCCTGTTGGGAGACTTCGAGTCCCGTTTCAGCCCTATACCGTTATGGCAAGGCTTGGTGGACCACAATCTCTCGCATCGGTCCTCTCTCCGAGGACAGCTTTCCAGAGAACAAGGCGGGCACGGGCAGGCTTGGCCGTCACAGGGCCGGGGGGGGATATCATGGTGCCGGCGGGAGGAACTGCGACGGAGGCCGGGATCCTGTTGGTGACGCAGGGCAAGGGCGTTTGGATCCCGACCTCCGTCGGGGTATTCATGTACGCATACCGTGTTGCCGCGATGGCCTGTCTGCATCTTTCACTTTCCCACAGGACCGGCAAGGCACAAGACGCTGTACCCAAATGCCGCTTTCGCGGCTTCCTGACGCTTCCTACCCCCTTCTCCCTGCAGCGTCTATTCCCCTGATCGGTCCTGTGGGCGTGAACCCGTATGTCAGCAAGCCTCCTTTGCTCTTCTATCGCCCGCACCATTAAAAACTGGCGATATCATCGCATGTCCCAGCCCCCTACATAGAAAGGTCCCGGGCGCGACGCGGGGAGTGGCGGATGCCGCATCTCCCGTAGCCCGGCAAGGAACATCCCCGCGACGACGACGCCGACGGCAATGATCGTCTCGGTGCCGTATCGCATTTCCGGCCCCGGGGCATGCAAGAATCTCAAGATCAACGGGTCCGCAAGGACCATATCCGCCGCGATCTTGCCAAGAATGGCGGCGCCCGCATAGACGGCTGCCGGACAGCGCTGCATCAGGCGGGCCACAATATCGCCCCCGAATGCCACTACGGGAATACTGACACTCAACCCCAAAAAGGCAAGAGCCGGGTTGCCCCTGCCCGCGCTGGCGACGGCGAGGATATTATCGGGGCTCATCGCCAGGTCGGCGAGCAGGATCATGACGATCGCCCTTGTGAGCCCGGCCGGCGTTCTTTCCTGTTCTTCCCCCGGCGAATGATTGTCGTGAATGAGTTTTAACGCGATGACAAGGACGAGGAACGCGCCGGACAGCCTCATGCAGGGAGCGTTGAGAAACGTCGCGGGCAGACAGGCGACCAGGACCCTCGCAAACACGGCGGCAATGGTCCCGAAGAAGATGCCCCGGGGCCGCTTTGACGGCGGGAGCGTGAGGGCGGCGAGGGCGATGATCACCGCGTTGTCCCCAGACAGCGCAAGGTTTGCGGCGATCACCGTCACGAAGTCGGCGAGGAAACCTCCGCTCAGGTAAGCGTTTACGAGCTCCGCGGCTCCCGTTATCTGCGCTGTACCTATGATTTCGGTCACGGTCTTGCTGTCTCCTCGCCAGTGATAGGCGGCCATAGTATAGCTCCGCCACGCAAGTGGGGCCATCGGGGTTTTCCTGATTTTGGCAGGTATTTTCCCTGAGGGGCGCGAGAGGTTGCACATAGGCCCTTTTCGGGCACCCGGACCGTATGGGGCAGCGTTGAATGGTGCCCCGGGGGGGGCGCTAGAGCGAGGTTATGCCTTCCCTGATCGCGTACTTGGTCAACTCCGCGACGCTGCGTATCTGGAGCTTGTCCATAATCTGCTGTCTGTGGGTCTCCACGGTCTTCACGCTCAGATGCAGGGTGGAGGCTATCTGTTTCGTGGTCTTCCCCTCGGCGAGGTGTTGCAGCACTTCCCTCTCGCGCTGGGTGAGAATGGTGAAGGCCGTAGAATCATTGCGGGGAAGATTGTGGAGATATTCCTTGACGACTATGTCGGTGATCCTGGGGCTTAAGTAGGACTGGCCGGTCATCACGGTGTGGACAGCGCTGACAAGCTCTTCAAAGGCGCTGTCCTTGAGGAGATAGCCCGATGCTCCGGCCTTGAGCATCTCGAGAACGAACCTTCTGTCGGAATGCATCGACAGGGCGATGATCTTCACATCCTTGTTCTCCGCCACGATCTCGCGCGTCGCGTCTATACCGTTCAGTTCGGGCATCCCGATATCCATGATAACGATGTGCGGCAGGAGCTTTCGCGCCAGTTTCGTTGCTGTCAGCCCGTCTTGAGCCTCGGCGGCGACCTCCATGTCGGGCTGTTTCTCGATGAGGGCTTTCAGCCCTTCCCGCATGATCTGGTGGTCATCGGCAACCACTATCTTGATCTTCATTCTCAACCTCTAATTCTCCCCTTCCCGCTTGAGGGGCGCCATGAGTATTACGCGTGTACCTCTGCCGATCTGCGAACGCACGTCCATGTGCCCCCCCAGCGACTGAAGGCGCTCGCGGATGCTGAAGAGTCCGAACCCTCGCGCTTCGGCTATGTGGTAGCTGCGTTTCGACGCATTGAAGCCCCTGCCGTCGTCCGTAACATGGATCGATATGTTATCGTCCACCCTGCGGACCGTCACCTTCACACGGGTTGCACCGCTGTGCTTGACCACGTTCACGAGGAGCTCCCTCACGGCGGTGAAGAGGAGCACCCGGATCTCGTCCCGTATTGGCTTGGTGAGGCCGTCGGTCCCAAACTCCCTGCGGATGGCGTTTTGTTTCTCCACCTGCTCCGTAAGCCACTCAAGGGCCGCCTCGAGCCCGAGGTCGTAGAGAATGGGAGGACTCAGTTCGAAGGTCAGCGAGCGGCCGAACTGTATGGCCTGTCCGATGTGGTCGCGGATGCGGTCTATCTCCCGTCCGATGTTGTCGTCCTTGACGGCGCTCTCGATCCATCCCAGTCTCATCTTGGCGGTGGCGAGGAGTTGGCCTATGTGATCGTGCAGCAGGTTCGATATCCGCCTGCGTTCCCGCTCCTCCGCAAGGGAGAGCTCCGACGCCAGGGACCGGAGCTGGCGCTGGTACTGGTCCAGTCTTGCCTCTGCCTGTTTCTGCTCGCTGATGTCTTCGACGGTTCCTTCGTAGTAAAGCGTCCGCCCCCCGGTATCCCGGATCGCCCTCGCATTCTCCCTCACGTGCATCCTTGATCCGCCGGGCATCTTCCACTGTGCTTCGAACCCCCGGACCCTGCCTTCACGTTCCAATCGGTCCTTTATCTTCCTGCTCAGGTACGTGGGCTCACAACTCTTTCTGTAGGATTTCACGGCGCCGAACTCGGCGAATGATGAATAGCCCATCATGCGGATCAGCGCCGGGTTCGCCATGAGGATCTTCCCCTGCGGGTCGGTCCGGTATATGCCCAGGGGCGAGTTCTCGAAGAGGTTCTTGTAACGCTCTGCCCCCCTTCTGAGCATGCCCTCGACCTGGTGGCGTCTTTTCAATTCCTGCACGAGACGGGCATTGGCCTGCGTTATCTCGCTCGTTCGCTCCGCCACCCGCCGCTCCAGCTCCGTCTTCGATCGCTTCAGCACCTCTTCGGCGAGCTTGTGCGCCGTGATGTCGTTGTCTATCTGCAGCACGGCTACGGGTCTGCCCCTCCTGTCCTTTCTGAGCTTCCACTTGCTTTCCACGATGATCCGCCTGTCGTCCTTGGAGCGGTGGACCAGTTCCCCCTGCCATTTTCCCTCGGCGAGCAGACGTTTCCGGATGGCGGTCAGAGATTCCGGATACCGGGTCTTGAGAAGTAATCCCAGGGACCTCCCCCAGGCTTCATCCAGGGAGAAGCCGAATCGGTTCATGGCGCCCCTGTTCCAGAAGACGACGCGGTTCTTCATGTCGCGAACGATGATGGCGTCCTCCGCGATATCTATAATCTCCGCCTGGTCGCGGAGCATGTTCGCCTGCCGCTCGAGCTCATGTTGCGCCCTGAGGCGCTCCGTCACGTCGCGGACATTTACCATGATGAACTCTTCGTTCCTGTACTTGATCAGGGAGGAGGTGATCTCCACGTCGATGAGAGTACCGTCCTTCCTCCGGTACTGGCGCAATCCCGAAACGATCTCGGCATCCTTCAGAACGCCCCGAACGTTCTGGAGGATCTCCTTCTTCTTCATGGCCGTGATATCGAGCAGCGTCAGACGCGTTACCTCCTCCTCCCGGAACCCGGTGATGTTCAGAAAGCTGGCGTTCGCCTCGAGGATCTTCAACGTCCGGGGACTGAAGAGAAAGACGCCATCCGATGAGTGCTTGACGAGCATTCGGTACCGGGCCTCGCTGTCCTCGAGCAGGGCCCTGACGTCCTGAAACTCGCCTGGGGCAGCCGCAGGCCCCCGGGCCGCTCCGTTTCCTTTTCTCTTTTTCCTGTTGCCGGATGCCTCGGGGTCCTTCACGTCACGCCACCACCTGGCCGATTTCGACCATTTTTGTACCGGGGATCTGTTCGGGGATATGGAGATTCACATCTCGGCCTGCGCCGGGAGAAGCCGGGGATGATCTCATCCTTTGTCTTTAGTTCCCGGCCCCCGGGCCCGGTCGGTGCCCGTTCGGCCGGCGTTTCACGTGAAACCTTCACATTCTCTGCTTCAATGCCAGCGCCAGGCTCGCAACTCTCTTTCCCAGTTTCCCGGCATTCTCAACCGTCTTCTCGTCGGGAGCTCCGGTACACGATACACCATAATGACCCGTGGCATCAAGGGGGTCGCCGACTACGATCATCCCGTAGATCAGCAAGGCCTGGATGATCGACATCATTGTCGTTTCCTTTCCCCCCGAAAGGTCCCCCGAAGTGGCGAAGGCCGCCCCTATCTTGTCCCCCATCTTCTTCCGCACGGGAACGAATTTATCGAAGATCCCTTTCAATTCCGCCGCCATAGAACCGAAATAGACCGGCGAGCCGGCTATGATCCCGCCGGCGCGCACGAAATCCTCCTGGCCGACCTCGCTCGTATCCTTCATAACACAGGAGGCTCCCTCGACGCACTTCACCCCTGCCGCTATGGCCTCGGCCAGCTTTTTTGTGTTTCCCGATCGCGAATGATACAGTACAAGAATCTCCATAAATCCTCCTGCTGGAAATTAATGACCAATGACCAAATTCCAATAACCAGAAAAGCATACAATGATCAACAACCAAAATGCTACGCGGCGTCCGTCTCGCTCTTTTCTTTGGTCAATTGGCCATTGTTTCTTCTTTGCTTATTGCAATTTGGTCATTGGTCATTTTCTTTTTACCTCGAGGAATCCTTACCCGCGACCGTCGTCTCGCGACAGATCCGGGCCCCTCTCGAGCTTTACCGTCGTCCTCTTGCCCTCCCAGCTGAACCTTTCGGCCCCGGATCCCCCTCACGGCCCGGCCCGAACCGTCTCGCCGCATCCCCCTTCCTGCCAAGGTACTGCGCGAGCGAGTTAACCTTGAGGGTAGCAACTGTCAACCTTCCAACCACGAACCCGTACTCGATCGTTGTCGGGCGCGCTTTGCGGAATGTTTGGTCGGGGTTAACACGCCGGTACACCGCTATGTTGGGTCCCTCCTTCCCGGTGCCTGCGTATTCCATCGATGCCAGGCCCCCGAGTGGTGTTCCCCGGGGGATATCCTCCTATCCGTCCGGTTCTCCCGGGAACGCACCCGCCCTTGCGGCGGCGAGGAGCGCCAATACGCCTACCCCTACCCCTGTCACGACTTCCCCGCTGCCGGCATAGAGCGTTTCCTCATTCGTCATCTCCCTCCACGACAACACAGATGTCCGGGCAATTCCTGTATCTCTCCGCATAGTCGATCCCGTAGCCCACGACAAAACCGTCGTCTATGGTAAAACCGACGTAATCCCCCTCGATCTCCACTTCTCTCCTGCATCGCTTGTCTATGAGAGCACAGATCTTCAGCGACCTCGGCTTGCGGTCTCCCAGGAGGCGGCGGACGTGCGTGAGGGTAAGGCCTGAGTCTATGATGTCCTCGACAATGATCACGTTCTTGCCCTCTATGTCCTCCTCCAGGTCTTTCAGGATGCTCACCCTGCCATTCGTCTTCATGGCGTTGCCATAGGACGACACCCGCATGAAGTCGACGCGCGACGGGTTCCGTATGAAGCGGACCAGGTCCGATGTGAACATGAAAGACCCTTTCAGCAGGCACACGAAGACTATCTCCTCACCCTTGTAATCCTTTTCTATCCGCTTAGCCAGCGCCTTGACCGTTCGTGCTATGTCGCGTTTCGAAAAAAGTGGTTTCAGCATTCACGTCTCCTGTACACCGCTAGAGGGCGTAGCGTAACACCACTACCTCTGCCTGGCTCGGGAGGCCGGACTTCGAGAATTCCACCTCCGCCACACCCGCATCTCTCACCCTTTCCCGGCCCCGCGTGAAATCCTCCACGGGCGTTATGGGGAAGGCGCATTTCTCCGTCTTGAAGTGCATCGGTATTGTGATACGGGGTTTCAGATCTTCCACTATCCGCGTCGCCTCCGAGGCGTCTATTGTGAAAAACCCGCCCACTGGCAGCAGTAGTATGTCCACGGCCCCTATTTCCTTCAGGGCCGCCGCGTCGAGGGTATGGCCCAGATCACCCGCATGGGCGACAGTGAGGTCGTCGGCTTCGATGATGAAGACCAGATTCTTTCCTCGCTGGCTTCCCTTCGATCCGTCATGATACGTCAGGATCGCCCGTATCCTGATCCCCTTTTCCTCGTACACCCCCGCCTTGTTGATAAAACTGAAATGTCCCTTTATATCCTTTGTATAATTGTGGTCGTCATGATCGTGGCTCGAAAGCACGATGTCCGCCTCGTCCGTGATCTTCCCGTACGCCAGGTCTCCCCCGAATGCGCCGGACTGGTACGGGTCGGTTATGATCCTCACGCCCTTACTCGTTGTCAAAAGAAATGCCGAATGACCGTACCATTTGATCTTCATCCCCAGCCTCCTTTTTTTCCTTTATATTACAACTAGTTTGGCCCACTGTCAAGACGCGGCACGGCGGCTTGTGCCCCTGACGGCCGACCCTCCGGAAAAATCTTGCAATCATCGCCAGGAAAGGTAGAATAAAGACAGTTTTAAGTTTTAAGTCAAAAGACCTTGGCCCGGATTCGCAGGGGTTTCGACGCGTGCCTGGATCCTCTTTTCTTCTTTTCCTTAAAACTTAACACTTAAAACCTAAAACCTGTTTCTTAAAACTGTATCCGGAGTTCCTATGAAACCAAAAGAGATATATAACGGCGTCTATCTTGTCGCCAGTTCCGATATGACCGATGCCAAGGATTGCTGCGTCTATCTGCTAGACCTCGGTGAGCTCGTGCTCATCGATGCCGGGGCGGGAAACAGCGCGGCCGCCATCGTCCGCAACGTTGAATCCCTTGGTCTCGACCCTGACCGGATCTCGACGATCGTCCTTACCCATTGCCACATCGATCACGTCGGCGGTGCGGCGGCCATCAGGGACCGTACCGGGGCCCGGATCGTCATGCATGAGCTCGACGCCGTACCTGTCGAAGCCGGCGACCAGAGGCTGACGGCCGCCCACTGGTATGGCGTTAGATTCCAGCCCCTGCCGGTGGACCTCAAGTTCTCCGGCCACAGCGAGACGCTTTCTGTCGGTGGACGCGACCTCGTCCTCCTTCACACCCCCGGCCATACACCGGGCTCGCTCTCCGCGTACCTCGACAAGGACGGCAAGCGTGTCCTCTTCGGACAGGACATTCACGGCCCTTTTCTCGCCGATTTCGGGGCCAACATGTCCCACTGGCAGAGGTCTATGGAGGAACTCCTTGCCCTCAAGGCCGACATCCTCTGCGAGGGTCACTTCGGCATCTATCAGCCGAACAAAAAGCTTGCTGCCTACATAGAGCGCTATCTAGACGAGTATGGGGATTAAATACCGTCTCAGGTCTCAGGTCTCAGGTCTCAGGTTCACGGCGTTGCCGCGGTTGTCGCCCCGATCCACAACCCCGGTCTCTCGGGCATATGGCGACGCAGATACGCTAAAAGCCGGAAACAATATCTCGTCATTTCAAGGCAGCACTCCCGTCATCCATCGTACCGCTTTCATACATGATTCCGCCCGTGTGATCGGTCATGTCGTTGTCGGGGAGGGAGCCAGCATCTGGCCCATGGCTGTCGTAAGGGCCGATGAGGCCCGCACAGTCATCGGCAAAGGGGCCGCCGTTCTTGATCTGTCTCTTCTCGAATCACCCGCAGGCTCTCCCATCACCATCGGTCAGGGGTCCATCGTCAGCCACGGGGCCATTGTGCATGGGGCCCGTATCGGCTCCGGCGTCCTTGTGGGCGCCGGCGCCATAGTCCTTGACGACGCCGTCCTGGCTGAAGGGTCCATCATTGCCGCTGGTGCCGTCGTCACGCCCCGGATGGTCGTACCCTCCAACTCCCTAGTCCTCGGCTCGCCCGCCAGAGTCGTCCGCCAAACAACCCCGGAGGAAAGGGAAGGCGTCAGGGAACAGGCCCGGGGGCTTTTCTGCAAGTCGCGGGTGTATCTCGGTGAGCGGTGAGGCGGGTTCAAGGCTCAAGGTTCCCGGCCTTACCTTTAGACACGCAGGGACACCTCCATCCGGCAACGAGGTAGCAGAATGATACGGATCTGTACCGATCGGGACTTTGACTCCATCCTTGAGATCATCAACGACGCGGCCAGTGCTTACAAGGGGATCATACCCCCGGATCGCTGGCACGAACCCTACATGCCATCCACCGAGCTGCGCAACGAGATCAATGATGGTGTCGTCTTTTACGGCTCCGAGGAAGAAGGCGTACTCGTCGGCGTCATAGGCAGTCAGGACCGCGGCGAGGTTTCTCTCATCCGCCACGCTTACGTGCGAACGTCGCGGAGGAAGTGCGGTATCGGTACCAGGCTCCTCGAGTTCCTGGAATCCACGACGCACAAACCGCTGCTCGTCGGCACATGGGCCGCCGCAACCTGGGCGATAGCCTTTTACCAGGGAAAGGGCTACAGGCTTCTGCCCCCGGACGAGAAGGACCGCCTTCTCAGAAAGTACTGGACCATACCCCCGCGCCAGGTCGACACGTCCGTCGTCCTTGCAGGTCCCGGATGGCCCCGACCATGAGTCCCCCCGGTGGCCACCCGTCTTCTACGGCTACCTCCTCGTTCCTGCGGGGTAATTATCATCCTCGTCATGCGAGCCTCTGCGTTGCCGCCTTCCTTATGGCGTTCATCCTTTCCTCATCGACAGGAAGGGTCCGCAAATCCCGCATGAGGGCAGTGCGCGAAAGAGGGCATTAAAGCCATGTTTCACGTGGAACTTATCGTTTCTCCTGTGATCTCCAGATGTTGCGGCATTACCGCGAATGCGGTCACCGCGTGGTGTGGACTTCCTTGTAGCGCATCTCCCTCTCTATGTCGCGGATCTTCCGTGCCAGGATGTTCTTCAGGTGGGCATCCATATCCGTGAACTGCACCGATGCCAGGGCAACCGTCTTCCGAATCCGCTCGTTCTCCGGCTCCCACACCCTGAGGACCTTCGCCTCCACCGGGTAAGACACATCGTCCACGTACAGACTCAGCTTCACCGGCTCGCCGACCTGAAAGGGAAAGACCTTCTCGTGGCTGAACTTGGCCCCCCCGATGGATATGTCCATGAGGTTCACGCCCTTGCCCTCGACGGTTATCCTGACGCCGCAGTCCGTCGGCGGTTCAAGCCTGTAGAACATCCTCAGGTTGTACTCTTCGAAACCCCCCGCCCTTCGCAAGACAAGCGCCTGGACCTTGAGAGACGACGAAAGCTCGAATTCCTTCAGGAAGTCGACAACGATCGCCGGAAAACCGAAGCGCCGCGGCCCACCACCACCCGACCTGTCGAGAAAGGTCACAAAAAGCTCTTTCCCCAGGTGTGTTCTGGATATGGGAGGATCCGTCTGGGCCACGATCATCCTGTCGCCCGACATCTCGTGGATTATGGAGTTCCCAACGTCAACGGTCTCCCTCATGTGGTCTATGTTGACGATAATATTGATGTTTAGGCCTGGTCTGATGTTCATCTTCACGTGCGGACAAGAAACCGCCCTTCCTGTCTATTTCTCGGCCATCTCCAACATTCTCTTAAAGGGATACGCCGCTATCACGAGGACGAAGGTCTCCTCCTCTCTCGTGTTCGTGAGGGCGTGCGGCTCACCGGCCGGTATCCAGATCGAATCCCCTTCCTTGACCTCGCGGACCTCGTTCCCGACCTTCATGTCCCCCCCGCCCCGAAAGATCATGTATATCTCTTCCACCTCGTCGACGTGCTCCTCGATCGCGTTGCCCGGGGGCAGTACCGCGTAAGCAAGAAACTCTATTCCTTCCAGGAACCGGCTCGTCATGATCATCCACGCCGTCGCCCCCCAGTGCGCCCTGTATCTCGTCGCCAGCACTTCAGGATCGTTGAAATTCCGGACTATCATCTGACTCCTCCCCCGCCCGCGGCCGTCTTCATCGGCCCTCCGCTCAGGCGGCAACGGTCCGGGCGCCCCTGCAGGACCCCCGGATATACCTCGATCCCGCCGCTGGACACGTGCGCTCCGGCCCCGTTCCATTCTATCTTCTTCCCGATGAGCTTCCCGAACACGTGGCAACCGGCTACCACCCGTACGTCAACCCATGGCCTCGTACAGGGTTCGCGGAAATGACCCCGTGTCCAGCTCCTTCCTGCGCTCCCGGCCATGTCGCAGGCGTCTTCCCCGATGGCGCCGGCCAGAGGCATCTCCTCCTCATCGCCTCGTCATCGAGCGTCCTCTCTCATGTTCCCGATTTTCTCCATTATGAAGAGATGTCCCTTCAAAGTCAATGTATTTCATTGCATGCGGCACCCGCATTCCGTTGACACGCACCGCTGCGTTCTGGTACATTTCCTTAGCGTGAGTCTGTTATATGTCGGGGGACACGGATGAGGCACACATCATGAACATCTCCAGAAGGGCCAGCGAGATATCCCCCTTCTATGTCATGGAGCTCCTCGAGAAGGCCCGCCTGATGGAGGCTGACGGACACAGTGTCATCCACATGGAGGTCGGTGAGCCCGGCTTTGAGACGCCGGGCGCAATAAAACAGGAAGCCCTCCGCGCACTTAATGACGGCAAGACCTTTTACACTCACAGCCTCGGCATCCCCGAACTCAGGGAGGCCGTCTCCCGTCACTACCGCGACCGCTTCCGCCTTGACGTTTCCCCCGCGCGGGTGATCATTACCAACGGCTCGTCGGGCGCCTTCATCCTCCTCTTCGCGGCGCTGCTCGAACGGGGACGGACCCTTGCCATAGCCGACCCCGGGTATCCCTGTTATCGGAACATCGCCCTCCTCACGGACTGCACCGTGCGCCGCCTCCCCGTTTCGCCTGACAGCAACTACGAGGTCCTCCCCGACCAGCTCCGCGGCCCTCCGGCGATCGACGCCCTTGTCGTTGCCAACCCCTCGAACCCGACGGGGACCATCTACCGTGCCGGGGCCCTGCAGGCCCTTCACGAGCAGCTGTCCGCGCGCGGCGGCGTCCTTGTCGTCGACGAAATATACTCCGGTCTCGTCTACGACGCCCCGTTCGCTTCCAGCATCTCCATCTCCGAGGACATCGTCGTCGTAAGCGGCTTTTCCAAGGCCTTCGCAATGACAGGGTGGCGCCTCGGCTGGATGGTGGTTCCCCCTGGTCTCGTTCGCCCCATCCAGAAACTTGCGCAGAACCTCTTCATCGCGCCGCCCTCCATTTCCCAGTACGCCGCCCTGGCGGCCTTTGACGATGCCGACGGCCTCGCCCGCATGTGCGGTCTTTACAGGGAAAGAAGGGATTTCCTCGTGCCCCGCCTTCGCGGCCTGGGGTTCGACGTTCCCGTGAAACCTGACGGCGCTTTTTACATCTACGCCGGTATCGAACGCTTCGGGATGGACAGCATGCTCTTCGTCGAAAGGGCGCTTGCCGAGGCAAGGGTCGCCATTACACCGGGGTACGATTTTGGCAGTTTCCGGGCCGCCTCTCACGTCCGCTTCTCCTACGCCGACAGGTTGGAGAACCTGGTGGAGGGCTGCGACAGGCTCGAAAGGTGGCTTCAAGGCCGCGAGGGTTCTTGAGCCCGGCACCCGGGTATTACGTTTTTCGGCTTCCGGCCGATATTACATAAAGGAGGATTGCTGTGCCCAAGATCGCACCCGATATTCTCGAACCCGGGATGAAGACAGCCAGGCCCGTTGTGAACACCAGCGGTATGGTCCTTCTTGGAGAGAACACCGAGCTTACCCCGGAGCTCATCAACCGGATACGGAACATGCAAGTGGACGGGGTATGGATCCAGGGCCTTTCGAAACCGTCCCTTCCGATGGAAACGGCCCTCGCGGAACTCGACAGGCGCTTCCGTCTCGTCACCGGCCAACCCCACATGGATATCATCAGGAAGGCGGTCCGAAAACACATCGAGGGCCTCTATGAATAGCATCGATGTCAGGGTAGTCAGGGAAAAGATCGAGCACGTGAACGCCCTTCCCACCATTCCCAAGGTCCTCAACAGGCTTCTCGCGCTCATCGAGAACCCGCGGGTGTCCCTCAACGAGATCTCAAGCTTCATCTCCTCCGACCCCGCCCTCACCACGAAAGTGCTCAGAATGGTCAACTCCCCGGTGTACGGTTTTCCCGGAAGGATCTCCTCCGTGAACCAGGCGGTCATCCTCCTCGGGCTCACCGTCGTGAAGGGCCTCCTGCTCGGCGTCTCCGTCTTTGAGCTGATGCAGAAGACCATGATCGGGCTCTGGGAGCACTCCATCGGGACGGCCCTCTTTTCACGCTTGATCGCCCTGCGCACGGGCCACAAGGAGCCCGACGAGGTGTCCGTCGACGGCCTTCTCCACGATATCGGCAAGGTCTTCCTCGTACTCCAGTTCCCCGACGAATATCAGCGGGCCCTGACACAGACGAAAGACGACGGCATCATCATCCACGAGGCCGAGAAGAACCAGTTCAGCACCACGCACGCCAGCGTGGGCAGCTGGATGGCCAGGAAGTGGCGTTTCCCGGCAAAGCTCATCGATGTGATAGAATACCACCACAAGCCTCACCTCACGAAGAACACCCCCGTCGAGTCCGCCATCGTCCACATTGCCGACATCCTCGTGCGCGCCCGGGGTTTCGGTTTTCCCGGCGACGATCTCATGACGCCCGTCCAGCCCGAGGCATGGGAACTCCTCGGGCTCACCGAGAAGGACATCCTCCAGATTCTCGGGGAGGCTGAAGACTCCCTGCAGATCACGGAAGACCTGACCTTATGAACGAGAAGAAGACCATTGTCGTCATATCGCAGGACGTTGTTCTCTCGGGGATACTGGACCGCATCCTCTCCCGTGAGTATGGTGTCTTCCTCTTCAGGAACATTCAGTCAGCCATCGACTACATCTATAACTCGCCGCCGAACCTGATCATCCTCGACACCTCGGAAGAGGACATCTACTCCATGGATGTCATAAACAACCTCAAGAGCGATCCCATCTTCTACCAGTTGCCCGTTCTCGTCGTTATCGACAATATCCCCAGCGTTCCCGCTTGGAAAAACCTTTTCATTGAAGACTACCTGAAAAGGGGCGATATCGAGCAGGAAGGCATCATCCGCGTCTCCTTGGCGATACTGCGCTCGGAGCGCATCGTGGAGGTGAACCCCCTTACCAAGCTGCCGGGAAATATCTCCATAAGCAGGCAGATACAGGCGAGGATAGAGAATGGCGACATCTTTGCCCTTGCCTATGCCGACCTTGATCACTTCAAGCCTTTCAATGACCACTACGGCTTCACCCGCGGGGACGAGGTGATACGCATAACGGGCAGGCTCATCCTCAACATCGTCAAGAGCAAGGACCCCCAGAACGCCTTTGTCGGACACATAGGCGGCGACGATTTCGTTTTCATAACATCCGTCGACGTCGTCGAGGACGCCTGCACCGATATCATCGACGCCTTCGACAGGATCACCCCCACCCTGTACGACAAGAAGGACAGGGACGCGGGCTTCATCGACACCCTCGACCGCCAGGGCAATACGAGGAAGTTCCCCATGACCGCTCTTTCCATAGGCATCGCCACCAACAAGACGCGTTCTTTCACCCACTTCGGGGAGATGACCGAGGTGGCCTCTGAAATGAAGAAACTCGCAAAACAGTCCTGGGGAAGCTGTTACCTTTCCGACCGCCGCGGCGCCAATCCGGCTTAAACCCTGATTCCCCTTGCCCAACCCGGCGATCTGGAGTAAAACCTTCCCTGAGATCACCAATCGGGGGCGCACATGGTCGGCATCATCAAAGATCCTCTCTATCTCGAGCATGACCCGGGCGACTACCACCCGGAGAGCCCGGAGCGCCTGAGGCACGTCTATTCCATGCTGCCCTCCATTGACGGCGACGAGGTCCTCTATGTGGCGCCGCGCACCGCGACCCACGAGGTGGTCGCTCTCGTCCACGACATCTCCTACGTCGAGAGCATCGCCAGCACCGAGGGGTGTGTTGCCTGGCTCGACCCCGACACGTCCACCTCACCCCGGACCTACGAGGTCTCCCTCCTCGCCGCGGGTGGGTGCCTCAGCCTCGCCGATTCCATCCTCTCCGGCGCGGTCCAAAGTGGCTTCGCCCTCATCCGGCCTCCCGGCCATCACGCCGAAACGTCGCGGGCCAAGGGTTTCTGCATTTTCAATAATATAGCCGTCGCCGCCCGTTACCTGCAGACCGTGCACGGCATCGGCAGGGTCCTCATCGCCGACTTCGACCTCCACCACGGGAACGGAACGCAGCACACTTTCTATTCCGACCCTTCCGTTCTGTACTTCTCGACCCATCAGTTCCCCTATTACCCGGGCACCGGCTGGTACCAGGAGACCGGACAGGGCAAGGGTGCCGGTTACACCATCAACGTGCCCATGCCTTACGGCATGAATGACGATGACTATCTTTTTGTTTTCCGGGAGGTGCTCCTGCCCATCGCCGACCTTTTCGAGCCCGACATGGTTCTCGTCTCGGCGGGGTTCGATGCGTACTGCAACGACCCTCTGGGAGGCATGTCCGTCACGGAGGGCGGCTACTCCGCCATGACGGAGATGCTCCTCGGTATCGCCCGAAGATGGTGCCGCTCCATGGCGCTCTTCGCGTTGGAAGGGGGGTATGACGCCGCGGGCCTCGCCCGCTCAGTGAAGGCGGTGATAACTACGATGAAGGGGGATCCTGCTTTTGAACACGCCGGCAAAGGCCAACCTTCTGCGGCAGTCCTGGAGGTTGTGACCAATGTGAAACGGATCCTGGGTCCCTTTTGGGGAAAGCTCTAGTTTTCCTCCTTCCAGACCATTTCTTTCAGTTCTTTTCCGACCTTGAAGTAGGGAAGTCTCTTGGGCTCGACCTGAACGGTCTCGCCGCTCTTCGGATTCCTGCCCCTGTACGCCTTGTATTCCCTCAGAGTGAAGCTGCCGAAACCGCGTATCTCCACGCGCTCATTGTTGATGATGGCCTTCTTGATGCTGTCGATGATCGTGTCCACGGCGATCTTCGCTATTTTCTGGTTCACGTTTATATCTGCGGCGAGCTTGTTGATTATATCCATCTTGTTCATGGACAACCCCTCCTTAAATCAGCTTTCTGAAATATATTTACAGGCGTTCCTGAAGATCTTAAGCCCGTCTCCTTCGTCCGGAACCTCTTCCCGCGTCCAGCGGGGATGCTGCGTGCGATACACAAAGGCCTCCGGGTGCGGCATGAGCCCGAAGACCCTTCCCGTATCGTCACAGATGGCGGCAATGGCTTCCATCGAACCGTTCGGGTTATCGGGATAGCTCATCGTCACCTCACCGGCGGCGTCGGCATATTGCAGGACGATGTTGCCCCCCCTTTTCATGGCCGAGAGGTTCTCCGTCGAATCGACGATGCACTTGCCTTCACCATGTCGCACAGGGAGATAAATTTTATCCATATCGTTCGTAAATATGCAATGAGAAAATCGATTTGCCTTCAGATAGACCCAGCGGTCCTCGAACCGCCCCAGGTCGTTTGCCGTCAGGGTGGCGGACTGCCTCCCATATGTCTTTCCCAGCGCCGGCAGGAGACCCGTCTTGACGAGGAGCTGGAAGCCGTTGCAGATCCCCATGATGACCTTCCCCTCCTCGATGAATTTCACGAGCTCGTCGAGGAAGCGCCTCCCCGTGTCCGCCATTTTCTGATATTTCCACTTCACGGCCTGCGCCTTTGCCGAACCCAGGTCGTCCCCGTCAAGGAAACCCCCGGGGAAATTGATGAAGCTGTACCTGTGGATCAGTCCCGGGCGCTCGACAAACTCATCGATGTGGACAAGCTCCGGCTCGAAGCCCGCCAGCCGGTTAGCGTACGCCGTCTCGTTCTCGCAATTGATCCCGTTGCCGAATACCACAAGGCTCTTTGGTCTTTTTCGTATCATGTCGCGTAACTGTGCAATCCCACAAGGAAAAAGTTAACCCCGAAATAGGTCATGACAACGCTCATGAAACCGGCGATTGACAGGACCGCCGTCCTTTTACCTCTCCAGCCCCCGGCGAAGCGCAAATGAAGGATCAGGGCATAGACGATCCAGGTTATAAGCGACCATGTTTCCTTCGGGTCCCAACTCCAGTATGACCCCCACGCATAATGGGCCCACACGGCTCCCGTTAGTATACCAGATGTCAGCATGGAAAAGCCAATAATAATGCTCCTGTAATTGATATCCTCCAGGGTCTGACCCGGCGGAACCACCCCCCGGGACTGGAAGAAGTAAAGCCCTCCGCATGTAAAAGACACCAGGAATGCGGCGTAGGCCACGAAACAGGTGATGACGTGAACGTGCAGCCAGTTGCTCTGCAGGGCCGGAATCAGGGGCTGGATGCCCCGTTCGACCCCGGGGGAGAGCGAGGCGTACGCCATGAGCGCCAGTGAAGCGGTCATCGCCGTGAAGGTTATGACCGGGTACAGCCTCTTTCTCATGACGATCACGAGAAGGCTTATTGACCAGGAAAAGAATATCAGGGACTCGTAATAGTTCGACAACGGGGCGTGCCCCATCCCCAGCCGGTACGAATCCACCCAGCGCAGGCCGATACCCCCGGCCTGGATGGCGAAGGTCGCCACGAGACAATACCAGGCGATCCTGAGGATCCCCTTCTTTCCCACGGCAAAATACAGGACGTAAAGAAAGAACAGGGCGAGATAGAGTATCGTTGAGATCCCGAGGATCGTGTCGTGGGTGATCATGCGAGATCCTTTGAAAGCCTGCTCAGTTCCTCGAGAAACCCCTCCCTGTTCCTCGACGCGATGCCGGCCACTCGTACCAGGTCATCTTCGCTGAGGACGTATATCCTCCGGTGAAAAGTGAAGAAGTTTATGTAAAGCCCGGCAAGCATGAGACCGAAGCCCACGAGCACCACCGGAACACCGGGGTCGCGGGTCATCTCGAGACCCGTGTAATATCCGCCCGTTATCCCCTCGAGGGAAATGCGCGACCCCTGTATGACCCGCGTCCTCATCCTTTCAACGTCCTTCAGGAACCAGAGCGTCTTCGGCTCTTCGCCGTCCATGTAGGCAACCATTACTCCAGGACCGAAATCATGGACCTGGGGAGCGTACCGCATCACCATGAAGGGTGTCTCACCCGCCTTCCCGACCTGCTGTTCCGCGAGGACCATCTCCCTGCCGTTCACCCGGAAGGTGTAGCTGTTCGATGCCCCGTAACTTGACTGGTAAAGCCTGACCCCCTTGTAGGAAAAGGGCTGGTTGACCTTGATCCTGCCCTCTTTCAGGACCTTTCCGGCATCGTCCACGACCTCGATGTCGCTTGCGTACTCCTTCGGCTGTCCCCCGGGGTAGAACGTGACGTTGAAATCCTTGCATCTCACAGTGAAACCGAGTGGTACGGGCGGCCGCTCCTGTTCGCGGGACACGGCGGCGTGTGCCGCCTCGCCCACGCGCAGGATGATGAAGCCCCTGTCGCCGCCGATGAGCCCGATGAGCCCCCCGAGAAGCACGACGAGGACACTTGCGTGGATGACGATGACCCCGTATCGCGCAAGAGACCCTTTCTCATAGAGTGCGGTCGTCTCTGACAGCTGCTTCTTCCGGTACGAGGAGGCCCCGAGGCGGCGAGAGATCTCGGCCAGCCTTTCCAGGCCGGCGGTGAAGCCGGAGCCCGCGGCCACGAGCGCCCTCACGTCGGGGGTGTTCTTTGCCGTCCGCTTCTTTTCCCCCGCAAGGCGTCCTATCCGCCTCACCGTGCACGCGACGAGGTTGATCGCGAAAAGGGCAAGGAGAAAGTAGAACCACGGGGAGTGGTAGGCGTCGTCAAAACCGAAAAGCTTGATGAAGTGATACGTCTTCGCGCTGTAGAGGGAGAGGTACTCCTCCTCCGTCCCCCCTTGCTTTATGACGCTTCCCAGGATCGATGTCGCCGCGATGAACGACAGGACCATGATCCCGAGGCGCACCGACGCGAGGGACTGGAAGAAAGAGGCTGCCCGTGAGGTTGGCGCGGTTTGTCCTGCTCTATTGCTTTTTGTGGCAGTCATTACATTTCGTCGGCGCCTTTACCCCTTTGGCCAATGACTGTTTGTGGCATTCTATGCAGTTCTTGTGGTAGGCGTCCTTAATGGGAATCGCACCGTTCTTCACGTCCTTGAGGTCGTGGCAAGGCATGCATCCCCCGGGCTCCCGGGGGTTCTTGTCCTTGTGGTGGCATTCAGCGCAGTCTATCTTCGCCTTTTCCGCATGCAGGGGGTGGGAGAAAGGGACGGGTGGGAATTTTGCCCCCTCGAGCTTCAGCATAACGGATTCCGGCGCCTTCTTCTGGGCAACGGCGCCCGTAAGCAATGCGAGGACGAAGACAACGACCACTAACAGCCCGAGTGCGATCTTTACTTCCCTTTTCATATCACACCTCTTCATCGGGTTTTCAAATACTCACAATGTTATCGCAAGTTTGAGAAATAAGTCAAGCAAAGGAACGCCCGCGCCAGGAAGCCACAACATCCCCCCCAGCGTCCTATTGGTCCTAAGTGTCCTATGTGTCTTATAGGTCTTATAGGTCCTATAGGACAGAATCCAATAAGACCGATAGGACCGATAGGACCGATAGGACCGATAGGACGCTTATGACCAATAGGACGCTGGGGGGCTAGGTGACGGGTGGGGGGTTTCGGGGGGTGGCCGCACCGGTCTTGTTTCCGGCATACCCCACCGCCGTATGGTACGCGGCGCGGTCGAAGAAGTACACAAGACGCTCCCCCAACTCGAACATGCGGTAGATGTCGACGGCTTTTTCCCACACGCCGAAGGAATAGGTAAACATCCAGACGTGTTTCTTCAGCAAGCTCAGCGAGCTGATGGCGTCTTCCAGGGGCACCCCGCCTTCCTTGCGCTCCCGGCCCAGGCTGCGGTAGAAGGAGTTGAACTCGCTCTCGCTCTTTTCTTTCCTCAGCCAGGCGCCGAACTGGCCCATGATGACCATGGCCCTCGAGCGCAGGGCCTTCCTGTCCACACGCCGGTAGGACCGTGTCGACGGGTTCGTCGTGATGTCGTCGAGCCAAAGGTTGACGATCTTCTCCGAGTTCTCCTGCACGGCATTGGCGAGCTCGTCGGACAGAAGAACGACGGGGTAGCCGATCCTGTCCTTAACGGTGCTCTCCACGAAGGTCTCGAAGGAATCGTGGATGCTCCAGAGGTCCTTTTTCAGCTCCACGAACTTCGCAAGCGCCTTCTCCTGGGAGTCGAAGGCAAGCTTGGGGAGGTTCATGACGGGGAAATACCTCGCCTCCGAGGCGTCATCTCCGGCCCTTTCCTGTCCGCCCGTCTTCTCGACCTCGAAGGTAACGATGAGAAGCTCCCCGTATAGCGGGTTCACGTGGGAGCCCACGTCCAGGAGCTGAACGATCTTCCCCTCCACCCCCGCTTCCTCCTTGAGCTCACGAAGCGCGGCGTCTTCTATGCTTTCCCCCGTCTCGGCGAAACCGATGGGGCAGCACCACATGTCCTTGAAGGGCTCCTTCGCCCGGCGGACGAGGAGTATCTCGCGCCTGTTGTTTGCAAGAATGACCGAGGCCACCGGCAGGGGGTTCTCGTAATACACGGTGTTGCAGCCGCTGCACACCTGCCTGTGCTTGCCGTCAAGGAAGTCCGTGCCGAGAGGCGTTCCGCAATGGGCGCAATAGACCTTTTTCTTCATCTTCCTGCCAGGAATATCCTGTCGTTCTTGTTGAAGCTGAGCTCGCCCTTCCGGCGAAGCTCCGAGAGCATCTTCTCCCTCACGACGCGGGGGTCCACGTCCTTTTCGATGAACTCTCTCTTGAAATCGATGTACATGGCGAGGGATTCCTCGTCACCGCCGCGGAACACGAGGGCGTTCGGGTAATCGATGTGGCTGACCTTCCTGAAATGTCCCTTCAGGAGCGCCTCGCCGTTCTCCGCCGAAAAGCGCTCTATCACCTTTCTCAGGTTTCTGAAATCGAAGTAGTGCTCACCCTCCTCGAGCATGGAGGCGCTGTGGGTGAGCGCAAGGAAGAGACCCCCGGGTTTGAGGACCCGGGCTATCTCACCGATCGCTCCGGGGAAGAAATAGAGGGAATAGAGGGACAGGACCAGATCGAAGTGGTCCGCGGGCAGCCCAGTCGGCGCGGGCAGCCTCATGACACGGAAGGCCGCCTCGCGGGCGCGGGGCCTCGCGGCCGCGAGGAACGGCGACTCGTTCTCCTCAACGCAGTCTATCCCGACGAGGAGGTCGAGCCCCCGCGGCATGACCTCCTCGAACCAGCCGTACCCGCAACCGAGATCCAGGACGCTCCTCACGGCGTTCCAGGGGATTGCCTCACGAATGACGCTCCGGATGTCTTTACGGTTCTCGGAGTGCTCCCGTATGATGGCCCCGACCCGCGCGTGAAGGTCGCGGTCCCTGTAGCTCCCTACGATCCCGACATTCCATTCCCGCACGTCCGTCCCAGCCATCGTAAACCCCCTACCCCGAGATGCGGTCGTCAAGGGCTCCCTTCCCTTGCCTGAGCAGCTCCACCTCATCGTCGGCGAGCCTTACCACCGTGGATGGCTCGCTCACGAGTATCCCTCCGTCCACGATAAGGGATACGCCCTCGCCGAAGGCCTTTTCAATGACCCTGGGGTCGGTAATCACCTCCTCGCCGGCGATGCGGGCGCTCGTGTTGATGACGGGCCGGCCGCAGAGGCCGGCGATGCCTACCGGGACGGGGTGGGCCGGTATCCTCACCCCGACCTCTTTCCTGTCCGTCATGAGAAGCTTCGGGATGATCTTCCTCGCCTTGAGGACAAACGTGAAGGGTCCGGGCAGGTACCATTTCACGATGTCGAAGGAGAAATCGCTCAAGACAGCGTAGGTGCTCACGTCCTTCATGTCCCGGCAGATGATGCTGAGCGCCCTCTTCGCATCGAGGCGCTTCATCGCATACAGTCTCCGTATGGACTTTATGTTGAAGAGATCGCACCCGATCCCGTAATGGGTGTCCGTGGGGTAGGCAATGATCCCGCCCTCCTCCATCGTCCGCATGATCAGCTCGGTGGCCCTTTTCTTCGGCCGCTCCGGGTTCCATTCAATGATCATATCTTCCTCGCTACCAGTTGTGCCGTCGCGCGCACCCTGCCCTTGTGCTCTCTAAACCCTTCATCGTAGTAGATGGGCTCGAACCCGGGAAAGAGGGCCGGAAGTTCTCCCTTGTCCAAAAGAAAGGCGGGGTTCCTGGGGTGGTCCTCGCCCGCCTTGAGGAAGGTTTCATACATAAGTATACCACCCCTGTCCAGAACGGCCGCGATGTCCGGGACGATCTCCCGCATCAGGAAATAAAAAACGATGACTCCTTGAAAAGAACCGCTCCTGAAGGGCAGGCGCGCCGCATCGCCCTGCACCATCCCGATGGAGTACCCCCGAGCCGCCATGGCCTCACGTGCGAGCCTCAGACCCTCCCACGAGCGTTCGATGCCTGTCACGGGAAGACCCCTTGACGCGAGGAACATGGCGTCCCTCCCACTGCCCATGGCAATGTCGGCCACGCGCCCCGTGAAGAGGTGACCGTATCGCACGAGGAGGTCGTGAGGATCGTCGGCACCGTCGTAGAAACCCTTCCGATACCTGTCATCCCAATCGGGCGTCTCGCGGACCCCGTTGTCCTTCCTCATCCGTCGCCTGCCTCCGCGACACTATTATAGTCCACCGGAGGGGTTTAAAGGATAGCTTTTTTTTGCCGCCGGTGATATATAAGACCAATGGCGACCAGGATAGTCTTCCTCGACTGCGATGGCACCCTCACGACGGTCAAGAGCAGCTGGGAATATCTCCACCGCCGCCTGGGGCTCTGGACAGATAATGCCGATGAATACCAGACCCTCTTCAGGCAGGGAGCCATCGACTACCACGAATTCTGCAAAAGGGATGCCCTCCTCTGGAGGGGTCTTTCGGTCGAGGCCGTGGGATCCGTCATCCGGGAGATACCCTATCAGCCCGGCGCGCGCGACCTTGTCGCATCCCTCAAGGGGGCCGGCATCGTCACGGTCATCATCTCCACGGGCCTTTCCCTGCTTGTCGAGAAGGTGCGCGGCGAGCTTTCCATCGACCTTTGCTTTTCCAACGACCTGCTTTCCCGGGACGGCCGCCTGTCGGGGGAGATATCGATACATGTCGATTACGACCTGAAGGGCCCCATTGTCCGCCGCACCCTCGAGCGTCTCGGGCTGTCCCCCGCACAGGCCTCCGCGATAGGCGACGGGGAGGGAGACAGGGGAATGTTCGAGGAGGTCGGCCTGCCCATCGGTTTTAACATCAACGGCGCCGCGCCGAATTTCCCGGCACGCACCGCGTATATCGAAAACCTGTCTGAAGCAAAATCGTTACTGGGGGTTGCCTGATGAATAAGACGTTTCCCGGAAGGTTCGCCGTGCTCTTCTGCATCTCTCTTCTGTTCCTTGTCCCCTCTTGCGCCCCGAAGAAGGTCCAGATATTCGACATGCCCACCGGGGTCCGGAGCGACATCGTTCAGATCGCCCTGGCGCAGCAGGGCAAGAAATACCGCAGCGGGGCGAAGGGCCCCGACTATTTCGACTGCAGCGGCCTCATCTATTTCAGTTACAGGCAGGCGGGCATTTCGGTGCCCCCGACCGCTGAAGCCCAGGGACGCTACGGCGCGGAGATATCCCGCGGCGAGACGTTGCCGGGCGATCTTGTCCTTTTCAAGATCAGGAACGACGATCACATCGGGATCATCGTCAACGGTTCCGATTTCGTCCACGCCTCCAAATCGCGCGGCGTGGCCATCGACTCCCTGGAATCCACGTACTGGCGAAGATACGTGATAGGGTTTAGAAAACTGATGTAGGTTAGAGGAACAGGGGTCGATACACAGGGTCTCCCGGCCCGACGGCGGGTTTTCGCTGGTTCTCCTCCTCTTCCCTGGACACTTATCCCTGTTCTGTCAGCCCTTCTTTTTGAGATACTCCCCAAGTGACATGCCTTTGCAGTAGCTGCCGGCAAGATGGGACAGGGCGGCTTCCAAGTCCTTAACCGGCCGTAACGGTCCGCCTGAGAGGGGAGAGTAAAAACTGTTGACTTGCATAAAAATGTCCTGTAGAATTGAAATACACGTTACCCGGTACATTACTGTTGACAAGATTCTCAGATACATTGAGCTAATTCCAAGCCTCTGGGGTACTACTAGTTTTCCACATATGTTGAAAAGTTGTTGAAACAATCCATGCCATGTCTGATATCCTTTCCGAAATAAAGCCGAAGATAGCTTCCATTGTCAGCGAGGACAGCTTCAAGACGTGGATAGAACCCCTCAGTTTTATCGACCTCACGAACCAGAACTGCCGCATCGGGGTACCCAATGCGTTTTTCCGTGACTGGGTGTCGGAGAACTTTGAACCTATCATCGTAACGCTCCTCAAGGATGTCACCAAGGACGATGTCAGGATAGAGTACGTGCTCAGGAAGGACGAGAAGGTGGAGGAGAAGAAGGTCGTTGCAAGGAAACAGGCGACCCGCAATCAATTCAATCCAAAGTACACCTTCGAGAACTTTGTCGTCGGTACGAGCAACCAGTTCGCCAACGCCGCCTGTCTCGCCGTCTCGACGAACCCGGGTAAGACATACAACCCCCTGTTCATATATGGGGGCGTGGGGCTTGGAAAGACACACCTTCTCAACGCTGTGGGCAACTTCCTCGTGAAACACGGGACGATCAACCCCGACCGCATATGCTACATCACTGCGGAGACCTTCACGAATGAGCTTATCAATTCGATACGTTATGAGAAGATGGATGATTTTCGGAACCGGTTCCGAAAGATGGACATCATTCTCATCGATGACATCCAGTTCATTGCGGGCAAGGAAAGAACGCAGGCCGAGTTCTTCCACACCTTTAACACCCTCTATGACAACATGAAACAGATTGTCGTCACGAGCGACAAATTCCCCAGGGATATAGAGAACTTCGAGGAACGCCTGAAATCGCGTTTCGAGTGGGGCCTTGTTGCCGATATACAATCTCCGGACATAGAGACGAAGGTCGCCATTCTCAACAAGAAGGCGGAGGCTGAGAAGATCAACCTGCCCCTGGATGTGGCCTTCTTCATCGCGAACAACTCGGAGGATTCGATCCGCTCCCTTGAAGGTACCCTGATCCGGGTCGGTGCATACGCATCCCTCAACAACATCCCGATCACGACGGACCTCGTGAAGCAGATCATGAGCCATGTCATCAAGGATAAGAACAAAGAGATCACCATCGACATGATCCTCAAAGAGGTATGCTCCCACTTCTCCGTCACCCTCGGTGACATCAGATCGAGCAAGCGGATCAAATCCATTATGATCCCCCGCCAGGTCGCCATGTACCTGTCGAGGAAAATGACCGATTCCTCTCTCGTGAGCATCGGGGAGAAACTGGGTGGAAAGGACCATGCCACCGTGCTCCATTCGATAAAGAAAATAGATGGTGAATTAAATGTCAAAAAGGAGTTGAAAAGTACTGTTGAAAAGATCGTTCAAAGATTGAAGTCAACATAGTTCAACAGTTACCTTAGTTTTTTGCACAGCATCCATTTTCGCTTAATCCTGTGAAGTCAGTTGGTTGCACATTTTTCAACATTTCAACACCACTTATCTGTTATGAGGAGTTAATGTATGAAAATAATACTAGATAAGAACACAATCCTGCAGCCAATATCCAAGATCGTTTCAATAACGGAAAAACGGTCCCTTATGCCTATCCTTTCCAACATCCTCATCGATTTTGGCACGGAAAGGACCACCGTGTACTCCACGGACCTGGAAGTGAGCGCCATCACGCATATAGATTTTGTCACCGATATGGAAAGGAAGGTTGTTGTCCATGGGAGAAAGTTCCTGGAGATACTCAGGGAACTGGACAACGGAGATATAGAGTTCATCTTTGAAGACAATGTGATGACCATCCGGCAGAAGATGACGGAGATATCCTTGAGTCTGCAGGACCCCGAGGAATTCCCGGAAACGAAGGAGATATCCGGAAAGGAGGAGTTCACTATCCCGGGCAGCATCCTCCTTGAGATGATAGATAGAGTGGAGTTTGCCGTTTCTGTCGATGAGACGCGTTACATACTCACGGGTATGTATATGAAAGGCTTGGACGGAAAGGTGGTGGTCGTCGGGACGGACGGGTTCCGGATGGCCCTCTATCAGAAGGAGATCGATGGCCTGAAGCCATTCCAGGGAATGACGATCCCCAAGAGATCCGTTTCCGAGGTGGAGAGAGTGATCGGGGAGGATGAGGACGTTCGTATAGTCATCGATGAAAAGCATGTTCAGTTCAGCACGGAGAAGATGAAGATCATCTCCCGTATAATCGAAGGCAATTTCCCGGATTACGAGAATGTGCTGCCGTCAGGCAACACGAACATCGCGGGTGTTGACAGAGAGTCTCTCTTCAAGGGCCTCAAGAAGGTCTCTTCCATCATCGGTAGGTCGGAACCGGTCAAAATGACTTTTTCGGAGAACACGATGACGATAGAGGCAGAATCGGACATCGGAAGGGCGAGGGAGGTCGTCGCGATCACCTATGACGGTGAAGAGACAACGATGAACTTCAATGTGAAATTTCTGATAGATGTGGTTACCCATCTTACGGGTGACGAAGTGACAATAGCGGCGCCAAAGGCATATGGAGCCGTCCTCTTCAGGTCCGGGGATATGGAGGGTTACAAGAACATAGTGATGCCTATAAGGATATGACAAATGGGTGAATACGGAGCGGAAAGCATAAAGATACTTGGCGGTCTCGATGCCGTCAGAAAAGTGCCGTCGATGTATATCGGTAACACCAACATCGACGGTTTGCACCACCTTATCTACGAACTTGTGGATAACAGCGTCGATGAAGCGCTGGAGGGATATTGCAACAGGATCGCGGTGACCATACACCGTGACAACAGCGTGACCGTTGAGGACAACGGCAGGGGAATACCCGTGACCATGCATGCCGAGGAGAACATGTCCGCCCTCGAGGTGGTTCTCACGAAGCTTCATGCCGGCGGGAAGTTCGACAAGGACACGTACCGCTACTCGGCAGGGCTTCACGGGGTAGGCCTGTCCGTCGTCAATGCCCTATCGGAGTATCTCGAGGTGGAGGTAAAGAGGGCGGGGCAGGTCTATTACCAGCGGTACGAGCAGGGCGTGAGGATGACGGACCTTGGTGTCATAGGAGATACGGAGAGTACCGGCACAAAAGTGAAGTTCAAGGCCGATGCAGGTATCTTTGAGACGACCGAATACAGCTACGATACGCTGGCGCACCGCATGAGAGAGATATCCTTCCTCAACAACGGCATTCACATCATTCTCAACGACGAGAGGAAAGGCAGGAAACAGGAGTTTAAGCACGAGGGTGGCATCCGGTCCTTTGTCAAATACCTGAATGCAAGCAAAACAGTGCTCTTCGACGAGCCCATATATGTCTCGAACTCCAGGGAGTCCCTCGACCTTCTTGAGGTCGCGCTTCAGTACAACGACGGGTACAATGAGAACGTCCAGAGCTTTGTCAACAACGTCAATACGAAAGAGGGAGGTACGCACGTGGCGGGCTTCCGCAGCGCCCTGACACGATGTGTGAACGGCTTCATCCAGAACAACATGCAGGGAAAGATCAAGGAGAACCTGACTGGCGACGATATCAAGGAAGGTCTCGTGACCGTCGTGAACATCAAGGTGCAGAACCCCCAGTTCGAGGGACAGACAAAGACGAAGCTCGGCAACAGCGAGATAAAGGGTATTGTCGAGTCCCTTCTCAACGAAAAGATAGCGGAGTATCTGGAACTGAATCCCCAGATAGCGAGAGCGATAGTGACCAAGGCCGTCGAGGCGCGCCGGGCGCGGGAAGCGGCGAAGAAGGCGAAGGAGCTCGTCAAGAGCAAGAGCCTTATCGAGAACGGTGTGCTGCCCGGAAAACTGGCGGATTGTCAGGAAAGCGACCCCGTCCAGTGCGAGCTCTTCATCGTCGAGGGCGATTCGGCAGGTGGGTCCGCCAAGCAGGGACGCAACAGGAAGACACAGGCCATACTCCCCTTAAGGGGCAAGATACTGAACGTTGAAAAGTCCCGGCAGGAAAAGGTGCTCACGAACCAGGAGATACGCTCGATCTACCTCGCCGTCGGGCTGGGCGCCGAAGGCAAAGGGCGCCTGCGCTACCACAAGGTCATCATCATGACCGATGCCGACGTCGACGGTTCCCACATCCGCACGCTGCTTCTCACCTTCTTCTATCGCCAGATGCCGGACCTTATCGCCGACGGGCACCTCTTCATTGCCCAGCCGCCACTGTATAAGATAAAGGCGGGCAGCAAGGAATCCTATGCGAAGGACGAAGACGAGTTCGAGCGCGCCATCACCTCGAGGGGCATGGAAAAGACCCGCTGCCAGGTGAATGGCGATATACAGGAAGGCCCGGAGCTGGCGGAGAAGGTGGAGAAGATAAAGACGGTGGAGAATTTCCTGCGTAACTCCCTCGTCGACGGTATCGACAGGGAGATATCCCTCGGCCTGATGCGCTTCGACATCACGAGAAGGGAAGACTTTCAGAAGGAGGAGAAGCTCGCAAGGCTGCTCGCGAACCTGAGGGGCGCAGGCTACAGCTGCACGATGCTCTGGGACCGTGAGCACAATCTCTTCTGTATCGAGGCGGAGGCGAAGGGCAACAAGGGTAGAACGATCCGCGTCGAATACGAGATGTGCGCCGTCAGCGACTACGTCGAGGCGTACAGGGCGTACGTCGAGGTGAGGAACTTCTATGAGGAAGGGGTCCGCGTAACCGACGGGAACAAGCCGCCGCGCAATCTCAGCCCCGAGGCGTTCCTCAGGCACGTGCTCGACAAGGGAAAGGAAGGGATCAACATCCAGAGATACAAAGGCCTCGGAGAGATGAACGCCGAGCAGCTCTGGGAGACCACGATGGATCCCGAGAAGAGAAAGGTCGTGAGGGTCACCATCGAGGACGCCGTTGCCGCGGACCAGGTCTTCACGGTGCTAATGGGAAACAATATCGAGACACGCAGGACCTTCATCGAGGAGAACGCCCTGAGCGTGAGAAACCTCGACATATGATAACGATAGGCATAACGGGGATCATCGGCAGCGGCAAGAGCACGGCGTCGGCGGCCCTCAAGGCCCGGGGCATTCCCGTGATAGACCTCGATGCCCTGGCCAAGAGGACCCTCACCCTCCCGGAGGTCCATGAGGAGATAGAACGGGAATTCGGCGGAGGGCTTGTCATCGACGGGGAGATAGTGGTCGAGAAACTGAGGGACATCGTCTTTGCGGACAAGGAGAAGCTCAGGAGACTCGAGAGGATCACCCACCCGCGCGTGCGGGGCGAGCTCTGGCGTAAGGTCGATGAGCTTGCCGCGGCGGGCCAAAAGGCGGTCGTTGTCGACGGCCCGCTTCTCTTCGAGACGGGCCTGTACAAGCAGCTGCACAGGACCGTTGTCGTCACCGCCGACATGGACGTGATACGGGAAAGGCTGAAGGTACGGGGCATGGCCCCCGACGACATAGAGAAGCGGATATCCAATCAGATACCGCTGAAAGAAAAGGAAGAGGCGGCGGACTATGTGCTACTCAATAATGGAACGAGAAAGGACCTCGAGAGGAACGTCGAGGCCCTTCTGGAAAGGATCAATGAATGGGAGGTAAGAACTCGATGCACCTCAACGACCTAAAAAGCAAGAAAATCGGCGAATTAACACAGATCGCGCGGGATCTCAACATCGAGAACGCCTCGGGACTGAGAAAACAGGAGCTCATCTTCTCCATCCTGCAGGCATATGTCGACAAGAACGAGAACGTATATGGAGAAGGGGTCCTCGAGATACTTTCCGAGGGCTTCGGGTTCTTACGGTCCACGGACTCCAACTATCTTCCCGGTCCCGACGACATATACGTTTCGCCCTCGCAGATAAAGAAGTTCGGCTTAAGGACGGGGGACACGACCTCGGGCCAGATACGGCCGCCAAAGGACAACGAGAAGTATTTCGCCCTTCTCAAGGTGGAGTCCATAAACTTCGACGACCCCAGCGTGGTGCGCGACAAGATCATCTTCGACAACCTGACGCCCATATATCCCAACGAGAGGGCGAAGCTCGAGACCGTGCACGACAACCTCTCGACGAGGGTCATGGACCTGTTCACCCCCATAGGCAAAGGGCAGCGCGGGCTCATCGTCGCACCCCCGAGAACGGGCAAAACGATGCTCCTCCAGTCCATCGCCAACAGCCTGACGAAGAACCACAAGGAGATATACCTCATCGTCCTGCTCATCGACGAGCGGCCCGAGGAGGTGACGGACATGATGCGCTCCGTCAAGGGCGAGGTCATAAGCTCGACCTTCGACGAACCCGCAACGAGGCACGTCCAGGTCGCCGAGATCGTCATCGAGAAGGCAAAGAGGCTCGTGGAGCACAAGAAGGACGTCGTCATCCTCCTTGACAGCATCACCCGTCTCGCCCGCGCCTATAACACGGTCGTACCCTCGAGCGGCAAGATCCTCTCCGGAGGTATCGACGCGTCCGCCATGCAGAAGCCGAGGCGCTTCTTCGGCGCCGCGAAGAATATCGAGGAGGGGGGAAGCCTCACCATCATCGCCACCGCCCTGATCGACACGGGCTCACGCATGGACGAGGTTATCTTCGAGGAGTTCAAGGGAACGGGCAACTGCGAGATCTACCTTGACAGGAAACTGGCCGAGAAGAGGATCTTCCCCGCGATAGACATCAACAAGTCGGGCACCAGGAAGGAGGAGCTGCTCCTCGAATCGAGCGACCTGCAGCGTATCTGGCTCCTCAGGAAGGTGCTCCAGCCAATGAACACGGTGGAGGCCATGGAATTTCTCCTTGAAAAATTGGCCGATACGGATTCTAATAAAGACTTTCTCTATTCGATGAGCAAAGGAGGATAAGAGACATGAAAAAGGGCATCCACCCGGAATTGAAGACCGCGACGGTGAAGTGCGCCTGCGGCCACACCTTTGAGACCCTTTCAGTCAAGGACAAGATCACCGTGGAAATATGCGCCAAGTGCCACCCCATCTTCACGGGCAAGGAAAAACGCCTTGATTCCGCCGGTCAGGTTGAGAAGTTCGAAAGGAAATACGGAAAGAAACAGAAGTAATGTTCGGCAAACTCGTTGAGCTCGAGAAACGCTTCGATGAAATAGAAGCGGAAATGGTGAAGCCCGAGGTCCTCTCCAACATGGAGGAGTACAAGAAGCTCGCCAAGGAGCGCACGGACCTCAAGGAGGTCGTCGATCCCTACCGCGAATGGAAGGCCGCTAAGGCCGAGCACGAGAAGACATCGGAGCTTCTGAAGCAGGAATCCGACGAGGACATGAAGGTCCTGGCAAGGGAAGAGCTTGCCAGTCTCCAGAAGGAGATGGAAAGGATCGAGGTGATCCTGACGGACAGCCTCCTGAGGAAGACGGAGAAACAGGCGAAGAGCATGTTCCTCGAGATACGGGCCGGCACGGGGGGAGAGGAGGCCGCCCTCTTCGCGCGGGATCTTTTCGCCTCGTACATGAAGTTCGCCGAACGCATGAGGTGGAAGACGGAGATCATGAGCTCGAGCCCCTCCGACCTTGGAGGGTTCAAGGAGGTGATCGTCGTCATCGAGGGGAAGGACGCCTTCAACACCCTGCGCTACGAGAGTGGCGTCCACCGCGTCCAGAGGGTCCCCGAGACGGAAGCCCAGGGGAGGATCCACACCTCGACGATCACCGTTGCCGTCCTCCCCGAGCCGGAAGAGCTGGAGGTCAACATCAGTCCCGACGAGGTGCGCGTCGATCTCTTCCGTTCCAGCGGGCCCGGGGGGCAGCACGTGAACACCACCGATTCAGCGGTAAGGCTTACCCACATCCCGACGGGCATGGTGGTCACCTGCCAGGACGAGAAGTCCCAGCACAAGAACAAGGCGAAGGCCATGCGGGTCCTCAGGGCCCGGCTCAAGGAGAAGATGGAAGGGGAGAAAGAGCAGGAGATCTCCGACGAGCGCCGAAAACAGGTGGGTACCGGCGACCGTAGCGAGCGCATCAGGACCTACAACTTCCCCCAGGGGCGTGTCACCGATCACAGGATCGGCCTCACCCTGTACAAGCTCCAGGACATTCTCAACGGGAACCTGGAAGAGATAACGGGTCCCGTCACCGCGCATTTCCGCTCCGAAGCGCTCAAAAAAGGGTAAAGGGCATTGAGGATCAGCCAGATCATCGCGGGCGAGAAGGGTCTGTCCAGAACGGACGTCATCGCTGCCGTATGCCTTGCCCTGAACCTTTCGAAGGAGCAGCTCTTCTCCCACATGGACCGCGAGATCGGCCGCGATGACCTTGGCGCCGTGCGGAAGGTCCTCGGCGAGCGCGCCGCAGGCAGGCCCCTCGCATACATGACGGGGACGCGGGAGTTCTTTTCCGAGACCTTCTCCGTTAACGAGGCGGTACTGATACCGCGACCGGAGACGGAAGTCCTCGTGGAGGAGGCCCTTGCCCTCATCGGCGACAGGCAAGAGCTCACCGTCCTCGACATGGGGACAGGTTCCGGGGCGATCGGCATCGTTATCGCGAAACACACGGGAAACAGGGTCGTCTGTGCCGACATATCCGAGGCGGCCCTCGCGGTGGCACGCGGGAACGCCCGGTCCATCGGGGTCGAGGAAAGGACGCGCTTTATCTGTAGCGATCTTTTCGAGGCATTCCGCGTGGGGACGCGATTCGACATGGTCCTGTCGAACCCCCCCTACGTGGCCGACGATGAGTGGGACAGCCTCATGGCGGACGTGAGGGATTTCGAACCCTCCCGCGCCCTGCGGGGCGGAAAAGAGGGCCTCGAGGTATACCGGCGCATAGCCGCCGAGCTACCCCGGCGTCTTGCGCCGGCCGGATCGGTCCTCCTTGAGATCGGCTCCCCGGCGCAGGCCGGGACCGTCGGCGCCATGCTCGAGGAGGCGGGGCTCAGGGTGAGCGTGAGAAAAGACTATTCAGGCAGGGAAAGGGTGCTCGCGGGACATGGATAAGTTCATTATAGAAGGTGGAGAGAGACTCAAGGGAAAGGTCCGGATAAGCGGCTCCAAGAACGCCGTTCTGCCTGTTCTTGCCGCCACGCTGTTGCAGAGGGGCAGCTACAGCATAGGGAACGTGCCCCGTCTCATGGATGTCACGACGATGATGCAGCTCCTCGACCTTCTCGGCGCCAGGTGCGTGTGGCGGGACGAGCACACCATAGAGGTGGACACCACGGGCGTGGGGAACCATGTTGCTCCCTACGAGCTGGTAAAGAAGATGCGGGCCTCCGTCCTCGTCCTCGGGGCGCTCATAGGCGGCCTCAGGAAGGCGACGGTCTCCTATCCCGGGGGGTGCGCCATAGGGGAGAGGCCCATCGACCTCCACCTCAAGGGCCTTTCGGCACTGGGGTGTGATGTCGCCATCCGGGAGGGTTATGTCGATGTCACGGCAAAGAAGCTCAAGGGGGCGCGCATCGTCTTCGACAGTGTCACCGTCGGCGGGACGGAGAACCTCCTCATGGCGGCCGTGTTCGCCAAAGGGGAAACGCTCATAGAGAACGCCGCGCGCGAACCCGAAGTGATCGATCTCGCGCGGATGCTCAAGAAGATGGGGGCGCGCATCGAAGGAGAAGGGACGGCGGTCATACGGATACTCGGCGTGGGCGAGCTTACCCCCTGCGCCTGGGATGTGATAGAGGACAGGATCGAGGCGGGGACGTTCCTTGCCGCCTGCGGCATGACGCGGGGGAACATCGTCCTCGAGAACTGCGCCCCCGAACATATCAAGGCCGTCATCGACAAGCTCACGGAAACGGGCATGGAGATACACTGCGACGGGCGGACGGTCAAGGCGTCCATGTCGAAGAGAAGGCCCCTGGCCGTGGATATCAGGACCGTGCCGTACCCCGGGTTTCCCACGGACATGCAGGCCCAGCTCATGGCGTCCATGACGACCTCCAAGGGGGTGAGCGCGATAACGGAGACCATCTTCGAGAACAGGATGATGCACGCGGCGGAGCTTCGCCGGATGGGTGCCGACATCAGGGTCGTGGGCAACACGGCAATCGTCCACGGGGTCGAATCGATATCGGGCGCGAAGGTGATGGCCACGGACTTAAGGGCCAGCGCGTCGCTCATCATAGCCGGTCTTGCCGCTTACGGCAAGACGGAGGTCTCGCGCATATATCACATCGACCGGGGCTATGAGCGCATCGAAGAGAAGCTGAAAAACCTCGGCGCCAGGATCGAAAGGGTGAAAGATGAAAGTATGGGAGCTTGACCGGGAGTACGAAGGCCTCATATCCTTCGTGAAGACCGGCAGGGAAGGCAAGAAGCGCGATGTCCGCGAAGCGGTCCTGAAGATACGCGAGGCCGTCCTTTCCCGCGGAGACGGGGCGCTTGTCGACTTCTCCATCGCTTGGGACGGCTGGGAGGCACCGCGCCCCCTGAAACTGACCTCCCGGGAGATCGACGAGGCTGCGTCGAGGGTCCCCGCCGGGGACATCTCCGTCCTCAAGGGGATGATCAGGAACGTGGCTTCCTACCACAAGGGACAGAAGATGCCCCAACGGGTCTTCAGGAACAAGGGGCTCGTCGTCGAGGAAGGCCCGGTACCCGTGGAGAGCGTCATGGTCTACGTCCCCGGAGGAACGGCGTCCTACCCGTCGTCGCTGGTCATGGGGGTGGTGCCGGCACAGATAGCCGGGGTCAGGAGGATCCACGCGGCCACGCCCGGCCGCGGGGGTGCCATAAATGACCACGTGGCGGCGGCCGCGAAGCTCCTCGGCATCGACGAGGTCTATCGCGTCGGAGGGGCTCAGGCCATCTATGCCTTCGCATACGGAACGGACTCGGTGCCGAAGGTGGACATGATCGTCGGGCCGGGGAACGCCTACGTGGAAGAGGCCAAAAGGGATGTTTACGGCTCCGTCGGCATCGACATGCTCGCCGGGCCCACGGAACTCGTCGTTCTCTGCACCGAGGCCCACTCGCCGAAGATGGTGGCCCTCGACATGTTCTCTCAGGCCGAGCACGACGAACTGGCGTCGGTGGGGCTTTTCTCTTCTTCCCGGGGACACCTCGACGACGTCATGAAAAGCATCGAGGAGCTTCTCCACGGTGCCCCGCGCAGGGAGACGATCAAGAAAGCCCTCGACGACAACGGGTACATGGTGCACTACACCGACCTGGGCCGCGCCGTCGAGGCGATAAACAACATCGCGCCGGAGCATATGCAGCTCCTCGGTGACGCGAGCTGCCTGCCCTCGATCCTCTACCCCGGCGTCATCTATGTCGGCCCGAACACGCCTGTTGCCATGGGCGATTACTATATCGGAACGAACCACGTCCTGCCCACGGCAGGTGCGGGACGGTTCACGGGGGGACTTTCCGTCGACAGGTTTACAAAGCGGAAGGTTGTTGTTACAATAGACCGGACCTTCATAGAAAGATATGGCGACAGGGCGGAGAGGCTCGCGAGGATAGAGGGCCTGCCTGCCCATGGTGACGCAATAAAGGCACGAAAGGAGTCCCCCAAATGAAACTGAAGATCGGTCTGCCCAAGGGCAGCCTGCAGGAATCCACATTCCGGCTTTTCAAGAACGCCGGCTACACCATCAAGCTCCGGGAGCGCTCTTACGTCCCCGTCATAGATGACAATGAGATGGAAGGGCTCGTGATCCGGGCCCAGGAAATGGCGCGCTACGTCGAGGACGGGATCCTCGACATGGGGATAACGGGGGCCGACTGGGTCCTGGAGCAGGACGCGAAGGTGGTGGAGCTTGTCCGGCTGCGCTACGGCAAGGTGGGCTTCCGCGGCGTCAAGTGGGTAGTGGCCGTACCCGACAGTTCGCCCATCAAGAAGGTCGGGGACCTTCAAGGGAAGAAGATCGCCACGGAGCTTGTGGCTTTCACGAAGCGGTATCTCAAGAAACAGGGCATCGACGCCTCGGTGGAGTTCTCCTGGGGCGCCACGGAAGTGAAACCACCCCTTCTCGCAGACGCCATCGTGGAGGTCACGGAGACGGGGGCCTCCCTCGTGGCCAACAATTTGAGGATAGTGGAGACCATCCTGGAATCCGAGACGGTCCTGATCGCGAACAAGAGTGCCTGGAAGGACCCCTGGAAGAAGAGGAAGATGGAGAATCTCATCATCCTCCTGAAAGGGGCGCTCCTCGCGGAGGAAAAGGTCGGGCTCAAGATGAACATCCCCAGGGGCAAGCTCGGCAGGGTAACGGAAATCCTTCCTTCGCTGCACACGCCGACAATATCGAACCTTTCCGACGACAAGTGGGTGGCCATTGAGGTCATCATCGACGAAAAGGTTGTCAGGGATATAATCCCCGACCTGAAAAGGGCGGGGGCGCAGGGGATCGTGGAGTATCCCCTGAACAAGGTGATAATGTAAGGGGGGAGACATGGCGAGGAAGGCCGAAGTGGAAAGGACGACGAAAGAGACGTCCATCTCCGTATCCTGGGAACTCGACGGCTCGGGCGAGTACGGCATCTCGACGGGGATACCCTTTTTCGACCATATGCTCGATCTCTTCGCAAAGCATGGCCTCTTTGACCTCGTCGTGACGGCAAAGGGAGACACCGAGGTGGACAACCACCATACCGTGGAGGATGCGGGGATCGCCATGGGGAAGGCGTTACGGGATGCCCTCGGGGGTATGGAAGGGATAAAGCGTTACGGCAGCGCGCTCGTGCCCATGGATGAGACGCTCTGCATGACGGTCGTCGACATATCGGGACGGTCTTCCTTCGTCTTCAAGGGCCGTCTCCAGGGAAGGACGGGAGGATTCGACGTCGACGTGGTGAAGGAATTCCTCCAGGCCTTCGTGAACGAGGCAAGGCTGACCCTACACGTCAACCTCCTCTATGGAAGCAACCTCCACCACAAGGTGGAGGCCGTGTTCAAGTCCTTCGCCCGGGCCTTGAGGACCGCTGTGGAGAAGGACGACCGCATAAAAGGCGTGCTCAGCACGAAAGGCGTGCTTTAGATGATCGTTGTCGTCGATTACGGGATGGGCAACCTGAAGAGTGTCCTCAACGCATTCGCAAAGCTCGGCGCCCGGGTCACCGTGTCCGGCGACCCCCGGACCGTTGAGGATGCCTCCGCCATAGTCGTGCCGGGGGTGGGCGCCTTCGGCAGGTGCATGGAGAACCTCGAATCGAGGGGTCTCGCACCGGCCATCAGGGAGCACATCCGCAGGGACAAGCGGTACCTCGGTATATGCCTCGGGATGCAGGTCCTCTTCGAATCAAGTGAAGAAGCGCCGGGAGTCAAGGGTCTAGGCGTGATCAGGGGAACCGTGCCGCGCTTTACGGGTTCGATGAAGGTCCCCCACATGGGATGGAACAGCGTCACCATACGGAAGGAGAGCCCCATCCTCAAAGGAATAGGCTCGGGCGATTTCTTCTACTTCGTGCATTCCTATTACTGCTCCCCCGACGACGGATCCGTCATTGCCACGACCACGGATTACGAGGGCCCCTTCGCCTCATCCGTTGAGACCGGTTCCCTCTTTGCCTGCCAATTCCACCCGGAAAAGAGCCAGCGGGTCGGCCTCACGCTCCTCAAGAACTTCCTCGCCCTGGCGGAGGGCTAGGAAGAAACCGTCGCAAGTCGCAGGTCTCATGTCGCAAGTCTAAAGGCAAAACCAAATTCGCCGTCCGCTCAACGATCATGTTGACAGCCCGTCCCCCTCCACGGTCTCTTTTTGGTGACCTGTGACAAAAAAAGGGCTCCGAAACCGGAGCCCTTTTTTTGTCTATCTCTTGCCCTACTGGTTCTTTTTCAGGTAATCGACGGCAAACTTGACTGCGTCGGCAGGGAGACCCTTGCTCTTGAGGTTCTTTACCTGCTCATCGAGGAGGGGCTTGACGGCCTTTGCCCATTTTGCATCCTCTGCGGGGCTCAGCGCGATGACCTTATTGCCTCTGGCCTTGGAGTATGCGTAGCCTTCCTTGTCGATCTCATCCCATACCTTACCCTGCTTCACTACCCATTCCTTGCTGACTTCCTCGAAGACCTTCTGGACATCGGGAGGAAGGGCGTTCCATTTGTTCTTGTTCATAACAACGAACATGGCGGTGGTGTAGGCAGCGCCGAAGTCCTGGGTGGTGGACTTGATGACCTCGCCCCACTTCCAACCCTGGAGCGATTCAACGGGAGCCATGGCGCCTTCGGCCACGCCGGTGCGGAGCGCATCATAGGTCTCGGGCATCGTCGTTCCGACAGGTGCGGCACCGAGTGCCATGACGACCTTGGCGGCGAGACCGGTTGCACGGATCTTCATGCCTTTGAGCTGCTCAAGCTTCGTGACGGGCACCTTGCTGTGGAGGATGCCGGGGCCGTGGGCGTGGAGCCAGAGCACCTTGACCTCGGAGAGTTCCTTGGGCTGGTACTTCTGATAGAAGGCATTGGTGAGGTTCGTTGCCGCGACGCCGCTCTTGTAGCCGAGGGGAAGGTCGAGGGTTTCCATCATGGGGAATTTGCCGCGTGTGTAAGCGAAGCAGCTCTCGCCGATGTCCGCGATGCCTTTTACCACGTTGTCATAGGTCTGCGCCGCGGGGGTGAGGGTGCCGCCCGGGAAGTAGGTTATCTTGACCTTGCCGCCAGCACGTTTCTCGACTTCCTTGCACCACTGCTGCGCAACAATGCTGTTCTTATGCGGCGCCGGGAAGAAGTTGGAATAGTTGAGGGAGATGGCCTTCTGCGCGGATGCCATTGCGGGAAGAAAGGCGAGACAGGTTGCAGCGAAGAAAACGAAAAGCAAACACTTTACCCCGAAAAACCGTTTCATAAAACCCCTCCTGAAATGTGATTTTCTCTCTTTATATAAGAGGGGACATGGTTTTGTCAACATAATTGCAAAAAAAACCAAAACAGAGGAGCGGTATGTTCATCCAACTGAACAACGATTGTCGCACAAAACCCTGCAATATTATGGGATACAGACATATGTTCATTATGGCAAAAAAATAAGCTTGACTTTTGAACAAATATCCGTAATAATTTTGCCTTATGATGCTTTTCAGGCATTATCAATCTTTATCTCAGAGGTGTCGCCTATGGCCAAACACAAAATAGTATGTCCATTTTCCGGAAGAGCTTGCGTTGAGTGCGCCGTCTACCGCGGCAGGCACTACTATCTCTGTTATTCGGCTGCGTACAGGGGCAGTTCCTTTGATCCCGAACGGATCAAGGAGTTGAAGGACGCAGAGACAAAAGAAGATCGCGGGAAGACCTTCGGCATGCCTGAATCCGTCGAACTTGGTTCTCAGTGCATAAAGAATGTGGAGGAGTTTACGGTGGAATTGGAGTTCTCCAACTGACGGAATAGTGCCGAATAACCTCATGCGTTGTGTGAAAGAAAAGAACCAATAGAAAGGAGAGGATTATGATTAACGATTTTCATTATCTGAAACCTGCAAGCGTGAAGGAAGCGCTTGCCATGTACGCCGAACATGATGATTGCAAGATCATCTGCGGCGGCCAGTCCTTGCTCATCGTCCTGAGGCAGGGCATGCTGGCACCTGAATTTCTTATCGACATCAAACACTTGAACGAGTTGAAGTACATCAAGTTTGACGATAAGGACGGCCTCAGGCTGGGCGCAACGACAACCCACCGGGAGATCGAGAAATCGGATATCATCGCGAAGAAATATCCCGCTCTCGTTGCGATGGAAGAGAAGCTCGCATCGATCCAGACCCGCAACTGGGGGACCATAGGCGGGAACCTTGCTCATGCCGATCCCGCAGGCGACCCCGGGCCCGTGCTCATCGCCCTCAAAGCGGAGATAAAGTTCGGCAATGCCAAGGGCGAAACGACCGTTCCGCTGGACGAATTCTTCGTTGACTATTTCGAAACGAAGATGGAACACGGCGATCTCGTCCTCGAAGTGCATGTCCCCGCGCCGGATCCGAAGTCCGGTTGCGCTTATCAGAAATTCAACCTCCTTGACAGCGACATGGGTATCGTCGCGGCTGCCGCCTCAGTGGCGCTCAATGCCGACGGCACATGCAAAGACGCCCGGATCGTTCTTGGCAACGCGGGGCCTACACCACTGAGAGTGACGAAGGCCGAAGACCTCTTGAAAGGCAAGAAGCTTGATGACAAGCTCTTCGAAGAGGCGGGAAAGATCGCTTCCGAAGAAGCCCAGCCCGTCGCGGACATCCATGCGTCTGAGGAGCACAGAAGGCACGTTCTGGGTGTACTCACGAAGAGGATGCTGAAAAAGGCCTTTGAAGAAGCCCAGAAAGCTGCTTAAGGAGGGAAGACATGGAAAAGCAGGTATTGCGTTTTAAAGTTAACGGTGACGAATACGAAATTTTTATACATCCAAAAACATTGCTCGCGGAAGCGATCAGGGACCACCTCGGCCTTACCGGGACAAAAAGGGGTTGCGATACCGTGTCCTGCGGGGCGTGTACCGTGATGGTCAATGGTTTTTCAGTGAAATCCTGTTCCGTCCTCGCCATTCAGTGCCAGGATATGGAGATCACGACGGTGGAAGGTTTGGAAAAGAACGGCAAATTGAGCCCCGTTCAGAGGGCGTTTCTTGATCACGGCTCGTATCAGTGTGGATTCTGTACGCCCGGCATGCTCATTTCCTCGACTACCTTCCTTAACGAACTCAATGGCAAGGTGCCCTCGGACATGGAGATCCGCGAAGGTATCGAGGGTAACATATGCCGGTGCACGGGCTACAACAGTATCGTAAGGGCCATTGACGCCGTTGCGCAGGGTAAATATAAGGAGGAGTGAGATGAGTCATAAGAAATTTTCAGTCATCAATACACCGGTTCACAATATAGATGGCATTGCGAAGGTAACGGGCCGGGCGACCTACGCATTCGACGTGACACTCCCGGGTATGCTCTATGGCAAGATCCTGCGCAGTCCCCACCCCCACGCGAGGATAATAAGCATCGACACATCCAAGGCGGAGCAGTTCCCCGGCGTCCGCGGAGTCGTCACGGGCAAGGACACTCTCGGTATCAAGCAGGGTATCTGGAGACGTTACGAGGAACTCTGCGACGAGCAGATACTTCCCCTGGAGAAGGTGCGTTACATCGGCGAGCCGGTCGCCGCGGTCGCCGCGGTGACGGAAGAGATCGCCGAGCAGGCCCTCGACCTCATCGATGTTGAATACGAAGTTCTTCCTGCCGTTTATGAGCCGCTCGAAGCCATCAAGAAAGAGGCCCCCACGATCCATGAAGGCGTGGAAAGGAACATCAATGTCACCCGCCACATCGAATGGGGCGATGTTGATGAGGCCTTCGAAGAAGCTGATTACATAAGGGAAGACTGGTTCAAATGTTCCGGTCAGCACCACATGTGCATGGAAACACGTTGTGCCGTATCGAATTTCACGCCGGAAGGCAAGCTCACCGTTTACACCGGGACACAGTCGGCATATTATCACCAGGGACTTCTCGCCGGCGTCCTGGGGCTCCGTGAAGGCGATGTTCGCGTAATAGCACCCTATACCGGCGGCGGTTTTGGCGGCAAGTTCGAGCTGGATGCCGCGCAGTTCTGCAGCGCCGTCCTCTCCATGAAACTTCACAAGCCCGTCAAGATCGTCTTTACCCGCGAAGAGGATTTCATTGCCTCCAAGAGACGGACTCCCATGTTCTACTATGTCAGGACAGGCGTCAAGAAAGACGGCACCTTCTGCGCCCGTGAGTCCCGAATGTTCTCGAACGGTGGCGCCTACACAGGCATGGGTGCAACGGCCCTTTACCTTACCGGTTTCTTCCATTCCTTCCCGTACAAGTGGAAGGGTTATCGCTACGACGGCTACCGCGTTTACACGAACACGATGCCTTCAACATCGATGCGCGGTTTTGGCGCACCGCAGGGAATGTTCTGCTCCGAGACCCAGATCGACTGGATCTGCGCCGACCTCGGCCTCGACCCCTTTGAGGTAAGGAGAAAGAACGGTCACACCCCGGGCTACGAAGTGCCCGGACAGGCCTTTATTGGAAGCTGTGGCCTTGAAGAGTGCATCGACGAGATCGAGAAATGGGCAAAAGCCAAAGGCGAGCTTCCTCCCAACAGGGGTATAGGAATTTCCGCCTGCGGTTTCATGACGGGCGGCATCTTCAACTGGTTCGATACGCCCTATTCCTTTTCCTCCGCCGTGGTGACCATCAATGTTGATGGCACGGTGGAACTCTATGTGGGTTGCCAGGACATCGGCCAGGGCTCCAACACAACGATGGCCATCATCGCGGCGGAAACGCTCGGCGTGAAGATGGAGGACATCAAGGTCCACTCAGGCGATACCGACCATTGCCCCGCCGACCTCGGCGCGTGGGGTTCAAGACAGACCCTCATGACGGGTAATGCGGTGAAAATGGCCTGCGAGGACGCCAAGAAACAGCTCCTCGAGTTTGCCTACGCCGAAATGGGCATCAACATCGTTTATGATCTTGACATCAAGGACAGATGGGTACACATCGTGGCCCGCCCCGAGAGGGGAATGAAATACGAAGAGCTCGTTCAGAAGGCGCTCCGCGGCAAAGACGGGCAGCGTATCATGGGCCGGGGCTACTATACACCGCACCGGAAAGGCATGATATCCCCTGCTTACAGCTACATGATGCAGGCGGTCGACGCTGAGATCGATCCTGAAACGGGAAAGATCAAGATACATGAGGTTATGACGGCGCATGACTGCGGCCAGCCCATTAACCCGCTGGGCCTTGTCGGCCAGCTCGAGGGTGCCGCATCGATGGCCCTTGGCTACGCATACCTGGAAGACATGCCTTTTGAAGATGGCAAACTTATGAACCCGAACCTTGTTGACTATAAGGTCATTCGGTCGACGGAAATGCCACCGAGCCCCAGCATAGAGGTTGATACATATGAAGAGGAAGGGCCTTACGGCGCGAAAGAGGCGGGCGAGGGCCTTACCAACCCGACGGCAGCCGCCCTGGACAATGCCGTATTTCACGCAATGGGGCTTCAGATCAAAGAGCTTCCCATCACCCCGGAAAGGATCCGCAAGGCTATAGCGGAGAAGAAGGCACAGGAAGCCCAGAAATAGTTCTGACAAAGACAAATAAGGAGGTATACCGTGAGCTTTAAATGTCCCGCATGTAAAAAAGAATGGCCCAACAGCAAACAGGTGGCGCGCCACATGTTCGGTACCGGCGACAAGGCACACAGGGGATGGATCGAATCCCAGGGTTACTCATACATCGAGCTCCTCCTCGCACAGACGACGGAGCCGGGGAACAAGAGCTACGAGATCCTGGCGGACCTCATAGAAAAGGCACAGGATAAGCTGTAAGGATAATTGAGCCCGCGAAAGGCTTGATAATTATTAATATAAAGGAGGAAGTCCCATGATCATAGAGGGCGGTTTTACCATAAAAGCACCGATCGATAAACTTTTCGATTTTCTGCTGAAACCGGAAACGATCCTCACCTGCCTTCCGGGCGCAGAGTCGGCAAACATGATCGATGACACGTCATATGAATGCATCGTGAAACAGAAGGTAGGACCCATCAAGGCGAAGCTGAAATTCGTCAACAAGATGACCGTCGTCAACAAGCCCACGCACATCGAGATCGAAGGCGAGGGCGAAGATATGACCAAGCTCGGCCACTTCAAACAGAAAACGATCGTCGACCTTGCAGAGAAAGCCGGCGGCGAGGTAGAGGTCACCTACAAGACAGACGTCAGCATCGTCGGCAAACTCGCGATGTTCGGTGACAGGATCATGAGGGCAAAGGCAAAGGACACGGAAAAGGAGTTCACCAAGAACCTCCAGGAAAAGCTGAAAAGCATAGCATAGCGAATACTGGCAAGAGAATAAGGGGTTCCCGCGCGAAGCGGGAACCCCTTTGTTTGTTCAAGGGTCTCGAGGTCCCGGTCCGGGCCGGCGCGCCAGGGCAGTGGGTTTTGATATTGGACGAAAAAGATGGTAATACCTTGTGCATGGAAATAGGTTGCGCGATCCTGGCGGGAGGAAGAAGCGTGCGGATGGGGCGGGACAAGGCGACGGCCGAGTTCCGGGGGGCGCCCCTTATCAGGCAGGTCTTCGACACGGTTCGGCAGGTGTTCGACGACATCATGATCGTTTCCTCGGTCCATGAGGCGATCGAAGGCGTGGAGGCGCCGGTCGTAAGCGACCTTCTGCCCGTTCAGAGCCCCATGGTGGGCATCGCGACGGCACTTATCCATTCCGTCAGGGACCGCGTCTTCGTGGTCGCCTGCGACATGCCCTTCCTCTGCGTTGAGGCCATTCGGTGCCTTGTCGATGAAGCGGGAGGGGAAGATATCACCATCCCGATGGCCGAAGGCTACTACCAGCCGCTTCACGCGATATACGGACGTTCCTGCCTCGCGCCGCTCCTGCGGCTGATAGGCCTTAACCGGCTCAAGGTCTCCGGGGTCCTGCCCTACATGGTGGTGAAGGCCATCAGGGACCGCGCGTGCTACTACACGCCCGGGGGAGCCCTCATCTTCTCGAACATCAATACGGCGGAGGAGCTTGCCCGCATCAATAGCGGTGAGAGGTGAGATGGGCGGCCGAGGTGAGGTGGTGATGCGGACCATGACCGCCGGTGACATCGACGGGGTTCTGGAGATAGAGAAGGTGTCCTTTGCCGCGCCTTGGACGCGGGGAATGTTCGAAGAGACCCTCTCGTCGCCCGTGGCTACGAGTCTCATCGTCGAGGAGGAGGGGCGGATCGTCGGGTATCTCATTTTTTACCTAGCGGCCCGGGAGGTCCACGTGATGAACATAGCGGTCCGCCAGGACCGGCGCGGTTTGGGCCTCGCGTCGTGGATGATGTCCCGCACCATGGAGCTTGCGCGGAGGAACTCCATGGAGACGTGCTTCCTCGAGGTGAGGGAAAGCAACGTACCCGCCCGGGGTCTTTACGAGAAGCTCGGGTTCAGGCAGGTCGGCAGGCGCAAGGGGTACTACCGGGAGACCGGCGAGGACGCCATCGTGATGGAACTGATACTGAGCGACGACACCTGACAGGCAACGGAAGAAGGACCCTGCGCGGGCCCGGCTTCTTCATCCGGCGCCCGGCATTATTTAGGTTGCGCCCGGCAGGCCTTACAGGTTACAATCGCATACCGAAGACATCGCCCCATAGATAACAAAAATATACTTACCGGGGACCGAAGGAAAGCCATGAACGACATTCCGGCCAAGATCACGGGAAACGATCGCGTGACCGGCGGCTACCGCCGTCTCACCGTGAGACTCGAAAGACCCCTCGGCAGGGTGTCGCCCGGCCAGTTCGTCATGCTGGAGGTCCCGGACCGGGACATATTCCTGCGCAGGCCCTTCAGCATCTATGGGTCCCGGGGACGAACGCTGACGATCGTGTACCGCGTCGTGGGCAAGGGGACGGACGCCCTGAGCGCCGCCGCGAGGGGGACATCCCTCATGGTCCTCGGCCCCCTGGGCCGCGGTTTCGCGCCGGGAAGGGGGAAGACCCCCATCGTGGTCGCCGGCGGGATCGGGTACGCCGGTATCAGGATGCTGCTCAGGCGACTCGGCGGCAGGGCGACCCTTTTCTTCGGAGCTGCCGGGGAAGAGGAGCTTCGGCTCGCCGAAGACCTTGAAGGAACGAAGATCTTCGCCTCGACCATGGACGGGACAAGGGGATTCGCGGGTGACGTGGTGAGCCTCCTCGGGCAGCGCCTGGGCGAGTGGCGGGGGAAGGACCCGGAGGTTTTCGCCTGCGGCCCTTCGGGTATGTTGAAGAGCCTGAAGGCCCTTCTCGAACCCGACAGGATCCCCTGTCAGGTTTCCGTTGAAGAGAGGATGGCCTGCGGCATGGGGTTGTGCTTCGGCTGTGTCATCGCAACCAGGGACGAGACGAATCCCTACAAGCGGGTGTGCAAGGAAGGACCGGTATTCAGCCTATGGGATCTCTCGCTGTAGACCTTTTCGGCAAAACGCTGAAGAACCCCGTCATGAACGCGTCGGGTACGCTGGGCTATGGTGTCGAGATAGAGCCCCTCTGGCCGGTGGAGACCATGGGGGCCTACGTGACGAAGGGCCTTTCCGCGGCGCCGCATCACGGGAACCCGACACCGCGGGTCTGGGAGGAGCGTTCCGGGATGATAAACTCCATCGGGCTCCAGAACGTGGGCGTCGACCGCTTCTTCTCGCACTATTTCCCCTTTTTCGTCGAGAGGCGGTGTCCTGTCATCGTCAACTTCTTCGGCTTCAGCGAAGAGGAATATCTCTCCTGCGCGAAGAGCATAGAACCGCACGATCTCATCGTGGCGCTGGAAATGAACCTTTCCTGCCCCAATATCAAGAAAGGCGGCATCAGCTTCGGTAAAGAGGCCTCGGCGGTCCACGCCATCGTGCGCGCCGTGCGGGGGGTCACGAAGCTGCCCCTTATCGCGAAGCTGACGCCGGAAGTGAAGAACCTCGTGGAGATCGCCCGTGCCGCTTACGAGGGGGGAGCGGACGGGCTGACGCTCATAAACACGGTGCCCGCGGCGGCCGTCGACGTGAAGAACCGGAAGGTCCCTCTGAAGGGTGGCCTCTCCGGGCCCCTCCTGAAACCTGTCGCCCTGCGCGCCGTCCACGAATGCTCGCAGGCGGTCCCAATACCCGTCATCGGGGTCGGGGGGATCATGAATACCGGGGACGCCCTGGAGTTCCTGATGGCGGGTGCCCGTGCCGTCCAGGTCGGAACGGCCACCTTCGTGGACCCCTTTGCCATGCCGAAGATCATCGCGGGGCTTGATTGCTGGCTCGATGCATCGGGCTGTGCCGACATATCCGCCATCGTGGGGGCCACCCATGGGTGACAGTACACCGAGAGGTGTCGCCCTCGAGGGCCTCGGAGAAGCAGAGGCCGAACGCCTTGCACACGACATAGCGGAGGGTGCCGGCGTACCCCACCTCATCGCGCGCATCCTCGTCGCCCGGGGGGTGAGGACCCCCGATGAGGCCGGGGTTTTCCTGAGGCCGCGCCTCGCCGACCTGTCCGATCCCTTTCTCCTGCCGGATATGGACAAGGCTATCGCCCGCCTTGTCGAAGCGGTCAACAGGGGGGAGCGGATCTGTATATGGGGCGACTACGATGCGGACGGCATCTCGTGCGTTGCCCTGATGTACAACTTTCTGGGCCATCTCGGGGTTACGCCCGTTGTCCACATACCCACCCGGGAGGAAGGATACGGGCTTCACATGGACAAGGTGGAGGACCTCGCGAAACAGGGCGTGGGCCTCATCGTCTCCCTTGACTGTGGCGCCTCGAACGCCGCAGAGATAGCGCATGCCCGCAACCTCGGCGTGGACACCATCGTCATAGACCACCACGAAATGGGGGCCGAGGTGCCTCCGGCGGTGGCTGTCATAAACCCCAAGCGCCGGGACTCCCGATTCCCCACGAGGGACCTCGCGGCATGCGGCGTCACCTTCTTCTTTCTCCTCGGGCTGCGGCGGGTAATGCACGGAAAAGGGCTCATCCCGTCACATATCAACCTGAAGAAGGAGCTCGACCTCGTGAGCGTGGGAACCGTGGGCGACATGGTGCCGCTTACGGGAGATAACAGGGTGCTTGTTCGCCACGGCATGGAGGTAATGAATGCGATGCCGCGGGCATGGCTCAAGTCGATGCTCGACAGCAGGGCCATATCGAAGGGGCTCATCAACGAGTTTGCCCTGGGCTTCATTATCGTTCCCCGGATCAACGCCGCCGGAAGGGTCGCGAGCCCCCATCCGGCCCTTGATTTCCTCGTGGCAAGAGAGACCGGGTCTGCGTCCCGCCTCCTGGTGGACCTCCAGAAGCTGAACAACCTGAGGCAGCAGCGGGAAAAGAAGATCCACGAGGAGATCGTCAATTCCATACGCCGCGACGGCCTTTCTGGCAGGAAGACGATCGTCGTTTTCGACGCGAAGTGGCATGCGGGCGTCCTGGGCATCGTTGCCCAGAAGCTCACGGAGCAGTTCGAAAAACCGGCCATCGTCATTACCCGGGTGAACGGCATATGGAAGGGCTCGGGCAGGGGAGGCGACGGGCTGGACCTTTTTGAGGTCATAGGCTCCCTGTCGCATCTCCTTCTGAAGTACGGCGGCCACAAGTACGCATGCGGCATTTCCCTGGAGGAGGAGAACCTGTTCCTCTTTGCGGAGGCCTTCGAAAAGGCGGTCGAGGGGAATATCACCGCGCGAAAGCGCACGGTGCACGTGGACACAGCCGCGGGATTCGACGAACTGACGGCGGAGGTGATGGAGAGGCTGGAGCAGCTCGGTCCCTTCGGCATCGGCAATCCCCGCCCGAACCTTGCACTGGAAGCCGCGGGCATCTCGGTCGCGCCAAAGGGATACACGAAGGTGACCGATGGAGACAACAGGACCTGGGATGGTTTCTACGCAGCGAAAGGAGCCCTCCAGCGGGAAGGCGGCGCAAGGATAATTGCCTCCCCCGTCGTCAGGATGAAAATGGGAGAGCGCTTCATACACCTCAATATAAAGGAAGTAGAATAAAGAAGCCGTTTTAAGTTTCAGGCAAAAACAGGGAAGACCGCGTCGGTCTTTTCTCTTTTGAACTTAACACCTAACACTTAACACTTAAAACGGCTTCTAAGGTTGTAAGGCCCGCCGGAATAGTGTATAAATAATCAACGATGCGTTTTGTTCTTGCCCTTTCCCTCCTGGTCTCCCTTCTCTTCCCACCTCTTGCCCTTTGCGCCCAGGGAGAGAACGGCATAACGGCCACGTCCTATATACTTGTCGAGAGGGACAGCTTCCGCGTCATCACGGGTAAGGACTATCACCGCAGGCTTCCGCCGGCGAGCACGACCAAGGTGATGACGACGCTCGTCGCCATGGAGCACCTCGACGGCGATGAGACCGTCATCCCCGACAGGCAGGTCCTCCGGATATCCCCGTCCAAGATGAACCTCGTCCCGGGAAAGAAATACCGTTCCGCGGACCTCATGAAGGGAACGATGGTAAAATCGGCCAATGATGCGGCGTATGCCCTGGCAACGCACGTCAGCGGCTCTGAAAGCGCCTTTGCCCGGTTGATGACCCAGCGGGCCCGGGAGGTCGGCGCCATCGACACGAACTTCGAGAACGCCTCGGGCCTTCCGTCGGACAACCAGTACAGCACCCCCTACGACCTCGCCCTCATCTTCAGGCAGGCCATGGCCAGCGAACGCTTCCTCGAGCTCATCGCGACACGGTACTTTCTTTTCGAGGACTCGGCGCGCAAGGTGCGCTACAAGAACCACAACAGGCTGCTCTTCTGTTTCGAGCCGGCCATCGGCGGGAAGACGGGGTACACGCGGGCGGCGAGACACTGTTACGTAGGGGCCTTTGAGAAGAACGGCAGGGTCTATATCGTGGCCCTCCTGGGGAGCCGCAACCTCTGGGGGGACACCGTGGAGATACTGAAGACCATATACGATGACGTTCCCACCGATAAGGAACTCCGCCGGGCGCGGGCCTCTTCCGCCACACTCTGTTCCACGACGTCTCCGAAGAAGAAATCCGGATCCCGGAAAAAAGTTCTCAAGCACCGTAGCGTGAAATCGAAGAAGAAGAAGACAGTAAAGAAACAATGAAAAGATGCGTCACCATCGTCACGGCATTTTTCTTTCTTGTCGCGTCCGCGGCCGCTTTCGCCCTCACCAATGAGGAGGAGCGCAAGTACGGCAAGGAGATCTACCTGGAGATCGCCCGGTCGGCGCCCATCAACAACGATCCTTACATATCCCTCTACCTCAACGACATACGCGCGAGGCTCGAAAGCAAGACGACCATGCCTTTCCCCGTGGTCCTCACCGTTATCGATTCTCCAACCATCGACGCCTTTGCAACGATAGGCGGGTACGTCTATATCGCGGCGGGCCTTATCGCCAATTGTGACAACGAGGAGGAGGTCGCCGGCGTCATGGCCCACGAGTTCGCTCATATCAAGAAGAGGCATATCGCGAAGAGGATGGACAAACAGAAGTACCTCAACGCCACCGTCATCGCCACGATGCTCGCCGCAATGCTTGTCGGCGATTCGGCACGCGAGGCCGTCCTCGTGACGGGCATGGGCACGGCGCAGTCGATGGCCCTGAGGTATTCACGCGAGGATGAAGACGAGGCGGACCGCGAGGGTTCCATCCTTGCCAACGCCGCGGGCTATGGCGGTCTCGGCATCGCGGACTTTCTCAAGAAGCTCCGGGCCGGCGGGGGCGACAAGCTCTATCCCCAGTACCTTCTCACCCACCCCTATCACGAAAGCCGTATCATCAACCTCGAGAAGATGTGGAGGAGGAAGCCCCCTTCCGTGGACACCTCTCTCTTCCCTTACATCATCACGCGGGCGAAGGTGATGCAGAACTACCGTTCCCGGGGCCTTGCCGACGATATGTGGGTCAGGCGGTACAATCAGGACCCGAAAGACCCCGTGGCGGCATACGGCGCGGCGCTCTACCACTCCCTGAAGGGCAATTTCGAAGAGGCGGTGGGGATCGCCCGGGGCATCAACTCTCGTTACAGGAAGGTCTTTCTGGGGGAGATCTGCGTCACCGCCAGCAGGTTTGCCGAAGCCGCACGGGTGCTGAGAGACACCAATGAAAAGGTGGGTCGCTACTATCTCGCCAGGGCATACGAAGGCATGGGCAGGACCGATCTGGCCACGGCCGCCTACCAGTCCCTCATCCCCTGTGCCCCCGCGTATCCCGAGATATTCTATCGCCTCGGCATGATAGAGGGCAGGACTGGCGACGAGGCCGGGGGCCATGCCAACCTCGGCCGGTACTACATGTACAAGGGGAATTACATGCTGGCGAGGACGAACTTCGAGAAGGCCATCTCCCGCTACGGCATCAACTCCCGCGAGGGCACGGAGCTCATGAGGCTCATGGACAGCCTGGAGGAGAAGAAGTAGCACAACAACCGGCGGGAAAGACAAATAACCAATGACCAAATCTCAATAACCAGGCAAGAAGACAATAACGAATTCTCCAATCCGCCCCTTTCTGTGGTTATTGATGATTGCCTTCCTGTTTGATCATTGGAATTTTGTTGTCATTTGTTTTCCTGGTCCTCGACCGTTTCCCGTATCATCCGGCCCAGTGAAGGAACATCGACCCTGTCTGCCCCGGCCTTGAGCGAGAAGTTCCTCCCCCTGGGATGCCAGACGGCGGGGTCGAAGCCGGTAAAGATGGTTATCGTGGTCAGGCCGCAGGCGCCGGCAAGGTGGGCCATGCCGGAATCGTTGGACACGAAGACACCCCCTTCAGCGAAGAACTCTTTCACATCGGCGAGGTCTTCGAAGAAAAGGGACCCCTCGACGGGAAACGACAGCTCGGGCGACCTCATCAAGCGGACGTCGATGCCGGCCTTTGCGACCATTTCCCGGAGGATCACGAAGTTCTCCACCGGCCACTTCTCCTTCGAAAAACCCTCGTCGGCGTAGAGGATGACCCGCCGGGCCCCCTTCGAGACCATCTCCTTCCTTACCGGTTCTATCCCCGCCCGAGAGAGCTGCCGCAACTGGTAGTCTTCGATGTGCACCTTCTCCCCGGGAACGATCATCCCATCGTTGAAGGGAGGCGCGTCGAACGCCCCCTCGGGATACATGTCGATGAATACCGGCTCCTCGACGGAATGCGCCCTCCAGCGGCTGCGGATGGAACCCTGGCGGTCCTTGCCGACAAAGACGATCCGTCCCCAGCGCGGCCCCGTAAGCTTCTCGGAAAAAAGGTACAGCCAGTGCCGCGATTCCACCCCGCAGGTTCTTGTAAAGTAGCCTCCAAAGAGATCGAAAAAGCGTCTGTTGCCCAGGGCCACGAGGCGGTTCCCGAAATGTCCCCGCAGGGAGAGGAAGACGGACTCGGAGAGGCAGACATCGCCGAGACCGCCGAGATGGACGACAAGGATCTCGTCCTCCGTCGACATTCCCGCGAAAGGTTGCGATCCCGTCCCCGGCATGTCCTTAACCGACAACCCTCGTAACGCTGTGCTGCATGTCGAGAGTAGAGGTGCTCCGTCCCATAAGATGTGCACCATTGTAACGGAAATGGGGGTGCCGTTAAAGGAAAAAGATCGCGCAAGACGGGTAAGTCAGACCCGCCTCGCGCATGCCGCGCTCCTCGCACGGGGGTAGTCGGCGCAAGCGACCCTGATTCGACGGAAGACCACACCACTCGACAAACCGAAAAGGGAAATCCCCTTATTTCACTTTGACTGCACAAAGCAAAATAAGGGGACCCATAATCTACTTTACTCTCCCGCCACTCACCCTGAAATCATTTAGCCTTTAGTCGGCTCAAACAGTTCAAACGGCTCAAGCGGTTCAAGCCGTCTTTTACAGGCTTATGTCCCCGAACTGCATGCACCCCTTCAGGGCATGGTAGCGTTCCTTGATCTCAGGCATGGTGAGCCGTTTGATCCGGTTGATGCTGAAATCCTCCACGTTGAACGAGGCCATGACGGTACCCATGATGATCGCCTGTTTCACTGTCTCCGAGGTTGCCTCGCCGACGTTGGAGAGGTAGCCCATGAAGCCGCCGGCAAAGGTGTCGCCGGCGCCGGTAGGGTCGAAGACGTCTTCCAGCGGATAGGCGGGGGCGAGAAAGACCTCGTCGCGGTTCATCATGAAGACGCCATACTCCCCGCGTTTGACGACGATGCACACGGGGCCGAGGTCGATGAGCTTCCGGGCGCCCTTGACGAGGTTGTGTTCCTTTGTTATCTCTCTGAGCTCCGCCTCATTGATGACGAGCATGTCCACCCGGGCTATCACCTTCATGAGGGCCTCGTACTTGTTCTCGATCCAGAAGTTCATGGTATCGAGGACGAGGGCGACGGGCTTGTTGACCTGTTCGATCACGTGGAGCTGGAGGTCGGGATCGATGTTCGCGAGGAAGAGGAATTCCGCATTCCTGTAATCCTCCGGGACCTTCGGTTTGAAGGCCTCTATGACATTGAGCTCGGTCTTGAGCGTTATGGCCTGATTGAGGTCGTATCCGTACCTGCCTTCCCAGCGGAAGGTCTTCCCGTGGTCCACCTCTATCCCGGACATGTCGACGCTGCGTTCCTTGAGGAAGGATATATCCTCCATATCGAAATCGCTGCCCACCGTGGCCACAACGCCGACGTCGGTGAAGAAGCTTGCGGCATTGGTGAAGTGCAGGGCCGACCCCCCGAGGACGTTGTCCGCCTTCCCGAAGGGGGTCTCTATGGAGTCGTAGGCCACCGTTCCCGCGACAAGAAGCTTGATCATGTTCCCATCTCCCAGGACGCGAGGTATGTCTTCTGTTCGTCCGTCAGGGTATCGATGGTGATACCCGCCGAGGCGAGCTTGAGCAGGGCGACCTGTTCGTCGATCTCTTTCGGCACGGAATAGACCTTCTTTTCCAGTTTCTTGGCGTTCTTCCACATGTATTCCGAGCAGAGCGCCTGATTGGCGAAGCTCATGTCCATAACGTCGGAGGGATGTCCTTCGGCGCAGGCGAGGTTGACAAGCCTGCCCTCACCGAGGACAAATATCTTCTTGCCGTCCTTCAGGGTGTATTCGTCGATGAACTGGCGGATACGCCTCTTTGACTTCTTCATCTTTTCCAGGGCGTCGAGGTCGAGCTCGACATTGAAGTGCCCGGAGTTGCAGACCATGGCGCCGTCCTTCATCTTTTCGAAATGTTCCTTGCGGATGACATGGATGTCGCCGGTCGTGGTGACGAAGATGTCCCCGATGGCCGCCGCCTTATCCATTTCCATGACCTCATAACCGTCCATATGGGCTTCAAGGGCCCGAAGAGGATCCACCTCGGCGACGATGACGTGGGCGCCGAGGCCTTTCGCCCTCATGGTTACGCCCTTGCCGCACCAGCCGTACCCGGCGAGCACGAAGGTGGCGCCGGCGAAGAGGACGTTCGTGGCACGCAGGATCCCGTCGATGGTGCTCTGGCCCGTGCCGTAGCGGTTGTCGAACATGTGTTTCGTCAGCGCGTCGTTCACGGCAACGACGGGGAATTGCAGAACACCTTCCTTTTCCATGCTCTTGAGGCGTATGACGCCCGTTGTCGTTTCCTCCATGGAGCCCACCACATCGCCGACCAGGGCCTGCTTCTCCTTCTTGGTCAGCTTTCTGTACCATTTCTTGATGGTATCGTGGAGACCCTCGGTGCGGTCGAAGGCGATCATGTGGAGAGCGCCGACAAGGTCGGCCCCGTCGTCCATGGTGATATTGGGCATGGATGCGAGGGCCTTCATGATATGCTCGTAGTACTGGCGGTCCGTCTCGCCCTTGATGCAGAAGGCGGGTATCTTGAAATGCTTCACGATAGCCGCCGCGACGTCATCCTGGGTGCTTAAGGGGTTCGAGGCGCAGACCACCACGTCGGCCCCGCCCGCCTTCAGGGTCTTCATGAGGTTCCCCGTCTCCGACGTCACGTGGAGGCAGCAAGCGATCCTCACACCCTTCAAGGGTTTTTTCTTCGCGAACCTCTTCGCGATCTGGCCGAGGACGGGCATCCTTCTTCCCGCCCACTCTATCTTCTCCAGCCCCGCGTCGGCCAGCTTTATGTCCTTCACATCATAATCCATACGCATTCTCCTTCATTCTTGTTTGGAGAGGCCTATATTCCCGCGGCCTTCCTTATCTCTTCAACCATGTCGAGCTTCTCCCAGGTAAACTCCGGCTCGTTCCTGCCGAAATGTCCGCAGCAGGCGGTCTTCTTGTAGATGGGTCTCAGGAGGTCGAGCTTCTCGATGATCTTTCTCGGCCTCATGTCGAAAAGGTCGTTGACTATCTGTGCGATCTTGTCGGGGCTTATCTTCGAGGTGCCCTGGGTGTCTATCATGACGGACACGGGCCGGGCCACGCCGATCGTGTAGGCTATCTGCAGCTCGAGCCTGTCGGCAAGGCCGGCGGCAACGAGGTTCTTCGCGATGTAGCGGGCCATGTAGGAGGCGCTGCGGTCGACCTTTGAAGGGTCCTTCCCGGAAAACGCGCCGCCCCCGTGGCTCCCGACCCCGCCATAGGTGTCGACGATGATCTTTCGTCCCGTCACGCCGCAGTCACCCTTGGGGCCGCCGACCACGAACCTTCCCGTGGAGTTGATGAATATCTTCGTCTTGTCGTCCATGAGCTCCACGGGGATGATCTTCTTGATGACCTCTTCCGTGATACCTTCGCGTATCTTCTCGATGGTCACGTCGGGGTTATGCTGGGCGGCGATGACGACGGCGTCCACCCTGACGGGCTGCCTGTCGATATACTCTATGGTCACCTGGCTCTTGCCGTCGGGGCGCAGGAAGGGAAGGGTCCCGTCCTTGCGGACATCGGCGAGTCTCTTGATGAGCTTGTGGGCATACATGATGGACATGGGCATGAACTCCGCCGTTTCGTTGCAGGCGTACCCGAACATGAGGCCCTGGTCGCCGGCGCCCTGCTCGTGGTCGGACGTTTCGTTGACGCCCATGGCAATGTCGGGGGACTGTTCGTCGATGGCCGTGAGGACCGCGCAGGTCTCCCAGTCGAAGCCCATTGACGAGTCGTTGTACCCTATCTCCTTCACCGTTTCCCGGACGATCTCGGGGACGTTGACGTAGCTCGATGTCGTTATCTCGCCGCCGACAAGGGCAAGACCCGTCGTCACATATGTCTCACAGGCAACCCGGGCTCTCGGGTCATCCTTGATGATAGCGTCGAGCACGGCGTCGGATATCTGGTCGGAAACCTTGTCCGGATGTCCTTCGGCAACCGATTCGGACGTGAATAAGAACCTGCTCATTCCCATTGTATAATCCTCCTTGATGTTAGTCTTTGGAAAGTTTCATTCTGCTATCCCCGGACCTTCGGGAAGTCTCCGGGGAACAATCGTGCCATTTCGTTCTTCAAAAGAAGCTCCGCCTCCGCTGGCGAATCTTTCTTCATGATCTCCTCGAGGAGTTCCCGGCAGTATCCGTGATCGAGTCCCCGTATGGCCTTCTTCGCCCGGGGTATGGAATAGGGGTTCATGCTTATCTCGTCGAGGCCGAGGCCGAGGAGCACCGGGACATAGCGCGGTTCTCCCGCCATCTCGCCGCACAGCGCAATGGTGATCTTGTGGGCATGGGCATCATCGACAGCCTTCTTGATCATTTTCAGGACGGCGGGATGGAGCGGTTCGTACAGGTACGAGACGTACTCGTTGACCCGGTCTATGGCAAGGGCGTACTGTATGAGATCGTTCGTCCCGATGCTGAAGAAATCCACCTCCGCGGCAAGCATGTCGCTTATCATGCAGGCCGAGGGCACCTCTATCATGATACCTGTCTTGATGTCCTTGTTGTAGGCGATCCGCTTGCGCGAGAGCTCTTCCATGCACTCGGCAATGATCGCCTTTGCCTTTCGCACCTCCTCGATGCCCGAGACCATCGGGATGAGGATGCGAAGGGGCCCGTACTCGCTGGCCCTCAGTATCCCCTTCAGCTGTGCCTTGAAAAGGGGGACCTCCTTGATGCACAGCCGTATGGCCCTGAGGCCCATCGCCGGGTTTATCTCCTTGGGCATCTCGATCTCGGAGACGAACTTGTCGCCGCCGATGTCGAGGGTCCGGATGGTGATGTACTCGAGTGTCTTGCTCTGGGCCAGCTTGCGATAGATGTGGTAGTGGTCCATCTCCGTCGGAAGGTCGTGCTTCCGCGAAAGGTAGATGTACTCCGTCCGGTAGAGGCCTATGCCGGTGGCGCCGTATTTCTCGACGATGTCCATCTCCGCGAGAAGCTCGATGTTGGCACCCACCCTCATCCGGAAACCGTCCTTCGTCTCCGCCTTGAGCCGCGCCACCTTGAGGTGCTCCTTCTTCTGGTTCCTCAGGTGGATCTGTTTCGCGATGTACTCCTTCTGGACCTCCTTGACGGGGTTGATGATGACGACACCCTCATCGCCGTCTATGATGACGAGGTCGTTGTTCCTGGCGAGGCTCGTCGCGTTGCCCACGCCGACCACGGCAGGGATCTCGAGGGCCCGCGCCACGATGGATGTATGGGAGGTCCTGCCGCCTACGTCGGTTGCGAACCCGGAGACGCGGTTGAGGTTGAGCTGGATCGTGTCCGCGGGCGAAAGGTCGTGGGCGATGATGATGGACTTGCCCTTCACCGTCATCGATTCTATGCGCGGTTTCTTTCCCACGACGAGGATCCTGGCGAGCCTCTCGTAGGTGTACTTGATGTCCTGGCCCCTCTCCCTGAGATAGGGGTCCTCCACCTTGTCGAAGCTGGCGAGGAACCGGGAAACCACCACGTCGAGGGCCCATTCCGCGTTTATGTGTTCGCTGCGGATCACGTCGATGATGGAGTTGACGAAGAAGGGGTCCTGGAGGATGAGTATGTGGGCATCAATGATGAAGGCGTGCTTCCTGACATCATCATCGGGGATGGAATCCTTGATGTGGCTGAGCTGGTCGATCGCGCTCTGAACGGCGCTCCTGATGCGGTTCACCTCGCGCTCCACCTGGTGCAGGGATACGGAGCGCTTCGTTATCGCCACCTTGTCCCTATCGATGAGGCGTACCCTCCCCATGGTTATTCCCGAGGAGACGCCGATCCCTTTCAGGGTCTGATTGACGAGAATCTCTTCCTTCATTCCTCGTTGAACCCGTCGTCTATGAGGCCTCCCAGTTCCCTGAAGGCCTTTTCCTCGTCCTCCCCTTCGGTCTTGAGGACGATCTTGCTTCCCAGGGGGCAGGCGAGCATCAAAAGCCCCATGATACTTTTACCGTTCACTTCCATCCCATCCTTTTCGACCATCACGATGGAGTTGAACTTCGCCGCCGCCTTGACGAACATCGCAGCCGCCCGCGCATGAAGGCCGAGCCTGTTCCTGATCGTAAATATTCCTTCCTGCATCGCTCCCTAGTCCTTCTTTCTGGCCTTCAACACGTCCGTGGCGAGATATATGTTCTTCTGGCCGTACTGCGTGATGAAACTGGCCAGCTCGTCGAGTGTCTTGCCCTCCCGGTACGTCACGAGCTTGATGAGCATGGGAAGGTTGACGCCGGCCACCACCTCGACCCGGCCCTCCTCCAGGAAGGAAAGGCTGATGTTCGAAGGGGTGCCGCCGAACATGTCCGTGAGGACGATGACCCCGTCACCGGTATCCGAACCCTTCAGGGCCGAAACGATCTTCTCCTTGGTCTTTTCCACCGGATCGCTGGGGAATATGTCGACGGCGACGAACTGTTCCTGTTGCCCCACGATCAGTTCAGTGGCGGCCACCATTTCCCGGGCGAGATTGAAGTGCGCCACCACTACAAGACCCGTCATTTCGCCTCCTTACCTCTTATCTATATCCCGATGGACGGTGGACACGCTGTAACCCATTGTATTGAGCTGTTCCGCCAGCTCTCCGGCGATGAAAACCGACCGATGCTTTCCGCCCGTGCAGCCGAAACAGACAGTGAGGTAACTCTTCCCTTCTTTCTCAAATAACGGTATAAGGTACACCAAAAACTCCGAAAGAAAAAGGAAATATTTCCTGAACACTTCCTGCGATCTGATGAATTCCCTGACCTCCTCATCGAGCCCTGTCTGGTCCCGGAGCTCTTCGATGAAAAAGGGATTCGGCAGGAACCTCACGTCGAGGACGATGTCGGCCTCGAGGGGAAGGCCAAAGGCGTACCCGAAGGACATGACGTTGATCTTCATCCGCTGCTCGTGAGCACCGTATCTCTCAAGCGCCAGGCGGCGCAGCTCGTGAGGGGTCAGATGGGTCGTGTCTATAACCTGGTCGGCCATGTTTCTGAGCCAGGTCATCAGTTTGCGCTCCTCCTTCAGGGCGTCCTTGACGTTCGACGAATCGAAGAGAGGATGGGACCGTCTCGTTTCGCGGTATCTCCGGATGAGGCTCTCCTCGGAGCTCTCCAGGAAAAGGACCCTGGCGCCGAAATCCTTCTTGGCTTTTTCCACAATGTCCTGGCCGTTCTCGAAGAAATCCCTGAGACGAACGTCAATGACGAAGGCGCACTGCGTGATCTTCTCCCCCTCGTCGCGGTTGAGCTCAAGGAACTTGAGAAGGAGAAGGATGGGAAAGTTGTCGACGCAGAAGAAGCCCGTGTCCTCGAGGGCCCGTAAGAACGTCGTCTTGCCCGAGCCGGATATGCCGCTGACGATGAGGATGTCCTTCATTCGGTCCCGCCTTCCATTGATCTCTGCATTCTCTTTTCCAGTTCCACGGCAGTGTTGATGCCCTGCCTGCGGAGGATGAAGTTGCGGCACGCCAGTTCGATGATCGCCGAAACGTTCTTCCCGGAGCTTATGGGTATCTTGATGAAGGGCAGATCGACACTGAGCACTTTGAACTTCTCTTCCCTCAAGCCCACGCGCTCGCACTCGAGAGAGGTGTCCCAGTCGAAGAGCTCGATGACGAGATCTATCTTCTTCTTGTCGAGGACCGCCGACACTCCGAAGAGATGGCGGATATCGACAATGCCCACGCCGCGTATCTCGAGCAGGCTTTTTATCATCTCCGGTGCCTCGCCGTAAAGGTCGATGGCCCCGATCTTCTTGACATGAACGGCGTCATCCACGACGAGGCGATGGCCCCGCATGATGAGCTCGAGGGCGTTCTCGCTCTTGCCGATGCCCGGTCTTCCCATGATGAGGGCACCCACGCCCAGGATGTCCATGAGCACGCCGTGGACGGTGGTCGACGGGGCAAGCCTTTCCTCGAGGAGCTTTGTTATCCTCTCGATAAATATGGAAGTGACGAGTTTCGTCCGCAGAAGGGGAATGCCCTTCTGCTCCGCGGAGACGACGAAGAACTCGGGGACCTTCAGGTTCCGGGAGACGATGAAGCACACCACGTTGTTCTTGCAGAGCTCCCTGATGATGCGCTTGCTCTCGGCCTCCGACAGCGACCTCAGGTAAGAGATCTCGATGTTCCCCAGTATCTGGACCCTGTGGGGGTGAAGGTAGACCATGTGCCCCGTTATAACGAGGCCGAGCTTCTGGATCCTCGGGTTGTAGATCTTCCGCGCAAGCCCCTTCTTCCCGGCAAGGACCTCCAGTTCCAATCCGTAAAGCTCGTCGTCTACGAGCTGTTGAACCTCTATTCCCTTCATCCACCTCTTCCGCGGGGTCGCTCCCCCTCAAGGCGGGGAGCGACTCTCCCGGCCCGTTTCCCTGGAGCAGGCCCCTACAGCTTTTCGTCCTCCTCCACGATGCTCTCATACAGGGAATGGGCATCGGGAAGTTTCAGCAGTTTCTTTCTGAAGGAAGGGTCGCGGAGGATCTTCGATATCCGCGACAGGACCTTCAGGTGCAGGCTCGCCGATTCCTCGGGGGCGAGCACGAGAAAGAAGATGTGCACCGGCTGCCCGTCGACGGCATCGAAATTGACACCCTGCCGTGACCGGCCGAATACGACGAGCACCCCGCCGGAACCCTTCATCTTGCCGTGGGGGATGGCGACACCGTCGCCTATGCCCGTGCTCCCCAAGGCCTCCCGTTCCATGATGATCCTGACGATGGGCTCGACGTCCTTTATGAGCCCCGCAACCTTCAATTGTCCCGCAAGCTCGGTGAGCACCTCCTGTTTGGTGGTGCCATTGATAGCGGAGATGACCGAGGATTCTTTCAGTATGTCCGCAAGCCTCACGGTCCCTTCCCTGCCGTCTCTATGAGACTGAACTTTCCATCCCTGCGTTTGTAGACGATGCAGACGTTGTCGCGCTCCCTTTCACGAAATACCATGAACATGTCCCCCGAGGCCTTAAGCTGCATAACGGCCTCCTCGGGATCCATTGGCTTGGCGTCGACGGTCCTCGATACGATGATCCCCGCCTCTTCGCCCGTAGGCGCCGCGGCAACCCGTTTCGACTTGTTCTCGCGATACTCCTTCATCTTGTCGCGGTACTTCGTGAGCCTTCGTTCCAGCTTGTCAAGGATCTTGTCGACCGCCGCATAGATATCATCCATGACCTCATGGGCATTAATGACGACCCCGTTGATGGTGAACATGACATCGATACGCTGGCGGTATTTCCGCTCCAATGAGATGACCACGTGGATATCGAGGGGCGTCTCCACGTATTTCTGCAGACGGGAGAGCTTTTCTTCGACATAACGCCTTACATCTTCGCTCGTATCAATGTGCCTGAAGCTGGTTGTGATATCCATAATGCCTCCGCTTACAAAAATAAGGTTGGCGTGCACCAACCTTGGAGCTTATTAATAACAGATATGCCGGATGGTGTCAATCCAATTCCCCGAAAGTATTACGTTAATCGATAAGGAGCCTTTCGACTCCGCCGAGGCCTCCCGTATCCGGAATCTGTTCTTTTAGTCTATCACCGTCCTTTCCCTTGAGGAGCGAATGTTGAGTATCTCCCTGTATTTCGCGACCGTACGGCGCGCTATGTTGATATCCTGGCGCGATTTAAGGATATGGGCTATCTCGTCGTCGGTGAGGGGCTTCTTCTTGTCTTCCTTCTTGACGAGTTCCGCTATGAGGTCCATGACGACATTCGTCGAAAGAGGGTCCCCCACTCCCTTGTTGATGCTCGTCGGAAAGAAGAACTTCATCTCGTACACGCCATGAGGTGTGCTCATGTACTTGCTCGTCGTTATGCGGCTTACCGTCGATTCATGGACCCCCACGTCCTGGGCGACGTCCTTCAGGATAAGGGGTTTCAAGCTCCTCAGGCCGTTCTCGAAGAACTCGCGCTGGAAGTTCACGATGCTCCGCGCGACGAGAAAGAGCGTCCTTTGCCTCTGCTGGATGCTCTTGATGAACCACTCCGCCTGTTTCATCTTGTTCTTTATGTATCTTTTCGTTTCGCCGCTCACCTTTCTGTCTGTCGCGAGCTCCAGGTAGTAGCGGCTCATCCTGAGTTCGGGGATGTCGTCGTTGTTGAGGGCGATGTCAAACCCTTCCTCGCCCTTGGCTACGTAAACGTCGGGGACGATATAGGATATGAAATCGTCGCTGAAGTTCCTTCCCGGCTTGGGGTCGAAGGACTTGATCTTCTCGAAGACCCCCTTGATCCTCTCTATGGGGAAACCGGTCGCCTTTGCTATCCCCTTGAGGTTGTTGTGCTGGAAGAGGTCGAAGTGGTTGGCGACGACGTTCTCGAAGACGGGGTCCCTCTCACCCGACACCTCGTACTGGATGAGGATGCATTCCTTCAGGTCCCTGGCGCCCACCCCGGCGGGTTCCAGTCTCTGCACCTTCTTGAGGACCGGCTCGAGGACATCCACGGGGAAGCCGGAATCCCGCGATATCTCCTCAAGGCCGTATATGAGATATCCGTTGTCGTCGATATTCTCTATGATCCATTCCGCTATCACCCGTTCCCGCGGGCTGAAGTCCGAAAGGCCGACCTGCCACCTCAGGTGGTCCCTGAGGTTGTACGTCTTCCTAACCATGTTTTCGTAGTCGGGGGCCTCTTTTTCCTCGCCCGGGAAGAAGTCCTCCGAGGGCGAATACCGCTCCAGGAGCTCCTCCATCTCTCTTTTCTCGTCCTGGCTTTCCTTCTCCTCGGTCTCCTGCCGCGGCTCTTCGTCGGTGATCTCAAGGATGGGGTTCTCCTTCATTTCCAGCTCGATCGCCTCGACAAGCTCCAGCTTGGAGAGCTGGAGGAGCCTGATGGCCTGCTGCAGCTGCTGGGTCAGGACGGGTGAGAGTTTCTGTGTCTGTTTAAGCTCCAACATCGATGTTGAATTCCTCACCAAGGTATACTTCGCGGACTATCCGGTCCTGGGCGACGCTCTCCGGCGTGCCCTCAAGAAGGACCTTTCCCGCGTTGACCACGTACGCCCTGTCGCATATAGGCAGCGACTCCCGGACGTTGTGGTCGGACAGCAGTATGCCGATGCCTCTTTGCCTGAGGCCGAAGATTATCTTTTTCAGGTCCGAGACGGATATGGGGTCTATGCCGGAGAAAGGCTCGTCGAGGAGCATGAAGTGCGGTGACGTCATGAGCGCCCGCGCTATCTCGAGGCGCCTTCTCTCTCCTCCCGAGAGGGAATCGGCGCTGTTGTTCGCCAGGTGTTCCAGCTTGAAGGACTCGAGTATCTCCATGACGCGGTGGTTTATGAGGTCGCTCTCCTCGCCGAGGAACTCGAGGATCGCCTTGAGGTTGTCCCTGACGGACATCTTCTTGAAGACCGAAGGCTCCTGGGGAAGGTAGGTTATTCCCTTGCGCGCCCTCATGAACATGGGCAGGTCGGTGATGTCCTCGCCGTCGAGGAGGATCTTGCCACCGTTGGGTTTTATGAAGCCGATGATCATGTAGAACGATGTCGTTTTCCCGGCTCCATTGGGGCCGAAGAGCCCGACGATCTCACTTGTCTCCATGTACATGCTGATGCCGTCAACGACCTTTCGCCCGTTGTATGTCTTCAGGAGACCCTGGGCGGACAGAGTTGCTTTCATTCCTGCTATTTTCCCCTCTCCATTCTTATCTTTGGCTTCTCGACGGACAACTTGCCGTCATTCGTCGTGTAGATCACACGCTCCCCCTTCATTTCCACATTGTCCTTGAATACCCTCGGAGATTGGGTGAACACTATCCTGCCTTCCCTAAAATGATATACCGCCTTTTCGCTTTTAGCAACAGTGCCCTTGGATATGACGCGGACGTTGCCGTCGGCCTCGATGCGGTCCACTTCGTTGTCGGCGCTGTATATGTGGACGAGGTCGCATACCATGTTGAGGTCTTCTCCCTTGAGAACGACCTTTCCCTCGAGGACGTAGGTGGCCTTCTGAAAGTAGTAGAGGAGCGTGTCCGACCGGAAGTGATATTTCGCCTTTTCCGTCGCTATGATGCCCCCGACGTCGGACAGGAGCCGCAAGGTCTCCTCGTTGGTGTTCGCAAGAAGCCCGACCCCGCGCATATCGATCTTTTCTCCCTTGATGTCCACCTCATCCTTTGTTGTTGTGACCCCGTTCTTGAAATCGAAGTCCATGTAAGGGCTCTCCAGGGTGTACTCGCCCTTGTAGAAGACCACCACGTTGTCGACCCTGCCCGACTCGTTCTGGGTATCCATGGAGCCTTTCGTGCCGGTGAACTCTATGGAGACATCCGGCTTCGGCTTGTACAACCCCTTGAGGTCTTCGAGCTCGATGAGGGGCTTGTCTATGTACTTGCGGGCGATCTTCGCCGTGAGCTCCCAATCCACTACGCCGCGGCGCTCGCCCGTGTACTTCACGTTCTTGAAGACGACGGCCTTGTTGCTGTCCTCCGCTATGGGGACCGGTTGCCTTTCAGGCTTGCTTACGAAGAAATAGAGGGCAAGCAGGAGGCTTGCCGCGATGCAGCCGAAAGAGACGAAGATGATGATCTTTCTGTTGCTCATGTATCCTCATATGCCATTCACACGACCTTGGCCCTGAGAAGGTCGTGGATGTGTATAATGCCCACGGGCCGGGCGTTGCTTTCGTCATCGACGACGAAGAGAGAGGTGATTGAGAATTCCTCCATCTTCTTGAGGGCATAGGCGGCAAGGGCGTCCCTGCGGACAACCTTGGGCCTCATGGTCATCACGTCGCCCGCCGTCTTCGCCAGGAGCGAATCGTCGTATCGTTCGATGGCGCGCCTCAGGTCGCCGTCCGTTATGATCCCCGCGAGACGCCCCTCGCCGTCGTAGACCCCAGTGACGCCGAGCCTCTTTGACGTTATCTCAAGGATGGCATCCTTCATGGACGTCTCCGCGGACACTCCGGGGAGGGCCTGACCGGTGTGCATGAGGTCCTCGACCCTGAGGAAGAGCTTCCTTCCCAGGGAGCCCCCGGGATGGAGGGACGCAAAGTCCTCCACGTTGAAGGCGCGCCTTTCCATGACGGCGATGGCGAGGGCATCGCCCAGTGCCAGCGTCGCCGTGGTGCTCGACGTGGGCACCACGTTGTAGGGACAGGCCTCTTCCACGTTCACGACGAGTGCCACGTCACCCAGCCGGGCGATGGTGGACGCGGCGTCTCCCGTTATGGCGACAAGGGGTATGTCGAGGCGCTTCACCCAGGGTATGATCTTGAGCACCTCTTCCGTCTCCCCGCTGTTGCTGACGACGACAAGCACATCGCCGCGCTGGAGCATTCCCAGGTCACCGTGGAGGGAATCGGCGGCGTGGACAAAGAGCGCCGGCGTGCCCGTGCTCGACAGCGTGGCGGCGATCTTCTTGCAGACGAGCCCAGATTTGCCCATGCCCGTCAGGACGACCCTGCCCGTGCAGCCGAATATGATCTCAGCCGCCCTGGCGAAGGAGTCGTCGAGGCCTTCCATCACCTTCATGAGGGCCTGCGCCTCTCTCCTCAGGATGTCCTTTCCCCTCTTCACGTGGTCCACAGGGCCTCCTCTATCCTTTTGAGGGTCCGAAGGACGCCTTCGAGCTCATCGAGGGGAAGGGAATTGTCCCCGTCACAGAGGGCCCGTGCCGGATCGGGATGGACCTCCATGAATACCCCTTCCACACCGACGGCGACCGCGGCTCGTGCCAGGGGGACGATGAACCGGGCCTCCCCGCCGGAGCGGTCCGTCATCGCCGAGGGCTGCTGCACGCTGTGCGTGGCATCGAAGACCACGGGGTACCCGAAGTCCTGCATGATGGGTATTGCACGGAAATCATTGACAAGAGTGTGGTACCCGAAGGACGTGCCCCGTTCAGTGACCATTATGTTCCTGTTCCCCGTGGATTCCACCTTCCTGATGGCGTGGGCCATGTCGCCGGGGGAGAGGAACTGGCCTTTCTTGATATTGACGGTCTTGCCCGTTCTGCCGCAGGCGGTGAGTATATCCGTCTGCCGGGACAGGAGCGCCGGTACCTGGAGGACGTCGGCGACCTCGGCCGCCGCTGACGCCTCACCCGGGGAATGGACGTCCGTGAGGACGGGAACGCCCACCTCACCCTTCACTTCCCGGAGGATGGCGAGCCCCTCGTCCAACCCCGGCCCCCTGAAGCCCGCGATGGAGGTCCTGTTCGCCTTGTCGTAGGAGGATTTGAAGATGAAGGGCACGCCGAGGGCCGACGTTATGCGAGCGATCTTCTCGGCCGTCCTCAGGGATATGTCCCTGCCTTCGATGACACAGGGACCCCCGATGAAGACGAAGGGCCTGCGGCCGATGGTGACGTTGCCGATGGTTATTTCTTTTTGCACTTCAGTCTTTCCTGCCTTCGTTTCAACGAGGCCTTGATAAAATCCCGGAACAGCGGATGCGGGGCAAAAGGCTTCGATTTGAACTCGGGATGGAACTGGCATCCCAGGAACCAGGGATGGCCCTTCATCTCCACGATCTCGACAAGGGTGCCGTCAGGGGAGATGCCCGATACGATCATGCCGCTCTTCTCTAGGCGCTCGCGGTATTTCATGTTGAACTCGTAGCGGTGCCGGTGTCTTTCGTGGATGACATCCTGTCCGTAGGCCTTGTGCGCGAGGGTACCGGGCTTGAGGACGCAGGGATAGGCGCCGAGCCGCATGGTGCCGCCCTTGTCGGAGTACTGGTCACGCCTCTGCACCTTGTTCTCCCTGTCCGTGAATTCCTCGATGAGATAGATGAGGGGGTAAGGCGTCTTTTCGTTGAATTCGCAGCTGTTGGCGTCCTTGCAGTCCGCGAGGTTGCGCCCTATCTCCACGACGGCGAGCTGCATGCCGAGGCACAGGCCGAGAAAGGGTATCTTCTTCTCCCGCGTGTGCTCGATGGCGTTGATCTTTCCCTCGATGCCGCGGTCCCCGAAGCCGCCGGGAACGAGGATACCGTCGACGTTGAAGAGGTCGGCCGTTATACCCTTTTCGATGTCCTCGGAGTCGACGTAGCGGATGTTCACCCTGCAGTCGTTAGCAATGCCGCCGTGGACCAGGGCCTCGTTGAGGCTCTTGTAGGAATCCTTAAGCTTGACGTACTTCCCGACGAGTGCAATGTCCACCTCTTTCTTCGGGTGTTTTATCGTGTCGCCGATGGCCTCCCACTTTGAGAGGTCGGGCTTCTTCGCCCAGATATTCAGGAGCCTCGTTATCTTGTCGTCGAGTCCCTCGTTATGGAAGGCGATGAGGACCTCGTAGATAACCTCGGCGTCCTTGGCGGCGATGACCGCATCCTTTTCGACGTTGCAGAAGAGGGAGATCTTGTCCTTGAGGCCTTGCGACAGGATCCGCTCCGTCCTGCACAGCAGGATGTCGGGCTGGATACCGATCCTTCTGAGCTCGTTCACGCTGTGCTGGGTGGGCTTCGTCTTCATCTCGTCGGCGGTCTTGATAAAGGGGACGAGCGTCAGGTGCACGAAGAGGGAGTTTTCCTTCCCGAGGTCGTTGCGAAGCTGGCGTATCGCCTCGAGGAAGGGCAGGCCCTCTATGTCGCCGACGGTCCCGCCGATCTCAACGATGACGACGTCGATGCCTTCGTCCACGTCGAGGATCCTGCGCTTGATCTCGTCCGTGATGTGGGGGATGACCTGGACGGTCCCTCCGAGGTACTCCCCCTTTCGTTCCCGGGAAATGACCGTATCGTAGACCTGTCCCGTGGTGAAATTGCATTTCTTCGAGAACGTCGCGGTGGTGAAGCGCTCGTAATGCCCGAGATCGAGGTCCGTCTCGGCCCCGTCCTCGGTAACGAAGACCTCGCCGTGCTGGAAGGGGTTCATCGTGCCCGGGTCGACATTGATGTAAGGGTCCAGTTTCTTTATGGTGATATTGAGCCCCCGGGACTCGAGAAGCGCGCCGATGGATGCAGCCGCTATCCCCTTCCCCAGGGACGACACGACGCCGCCCGTCACAAAGATGAATTTCTGTCTCACTCTCTTCCCCCGATCAGTATACGTATCATCTCCTCACCGCTAATCGCCGCCCCGCTCACGTTCTCGTCGTAATCCCCGCCTTCCTCGCGGCCGGGCGCGCTCCTGTCGTAAACGGCAAAGGGCACCGGGGTGGCGTAGTGCGTCCTCATCGCGATCGGTGTGGCGTGGTCGGTGACGATGAGGAACCGCGTGTCCCTGTCCGTTTCCCTGAGAAGGACGCCGAGCACGTCCCTGTCGATGAGCTCGATCGCCTTTATCTTCTCGGGAATGCTGCCATTGTGGGACGCCTCGTCGGGCGCCTCAACGTGGATATACACGATGTCGTGGTCTTCGAGAAGCCTTAAGGCCGCCCGGGCCTTCGCCCCGTAATCGGTGTCCAGGTATCCCGTGGCCCCTTCGACGACGGGGGTGGTGAACCCCACGAGGCTCGAGATCCCCCGCACGAGGTCCACGGCGCAGACCGTCGCGCCCTTGAGGCCGAACTTCTCCCGGAACGACGGCAGGGCCGCCCTTTTGCCCTGGCCCCAGAGCCATATGCTGTTCGCCGGGAGCTTGCCGGCATCAACGCGCTTCCTGTTGATGTCGTGGGACCCGAGCACCTCGCGGGAGCGGTCCATGAGGCTGCGGACCGTCGCCGCGCCGTCGCCATCCGGGAGATACCCGGCGACAGGTCTTCCCGTGATGTCGTGGGGAGGGGTTGTCGACAGCTCCGAGGCGCCGCCTTTCCATATCATGATGTGGCGGTACCCGACCCCGGGGAAGAAGGTTATCTCTTCGGAACCCAGCTCTTCGTTGAGGGAGGCGACAAGGACCCGCGCCTCCTCGGTCGAGACGTGCCCCCCGGAGTAGTCATCCATGGTATAGCCGTCGCCCCCTGTCCCGATATGGACGAGATTGCACCGGTAGGCGACATCGTCGGTCCCCATGGGGATGCCCATGCCGAAGGCCTCTATGGGGGCCCGCCCCGTGTAATACAGCGCCGGGTCGTAGCCGAAGATGGACATTCCCGCCACGTCGCTGCCGGGAGGAAAGCCGTCGGGTACCGTCTTTACCTTTCCCGTGACACCCATTCGGGCCGCCATGTTCATGTTCGGTTTGTGGGCCGCCATGAGCGGCGTTTTACCCCCGAGCTCCTCAAGGGGGAAATCCGCCATGCCGTCGCCGATGAGAACGACATACTTCATATGGCACCGCACCTCGGGCGGTCTTCAGATCCCGGCCCTTTCACAGGTTACCTTCCTCGATCCTTATGTGGACGCTTTCACCTTTCGTGAAGGGCAGGGCGTCTATCTCCTTCCTTGCCTTCATGAGGCCCCCTTCCGGGGCATCGTGGGTCACCATCACGACGGGGACGTAGCCGCTGAGCTTCCGGCCCTGCTGGGTCACCGCCGATATGCTTATCCTGTATTTCGAGAGGATACCCGATATCTTCGAAAGCACGCCCGGCATGTCCTTTGCCATCACCCGCAGGTAGTAGGGGACGGAAGAGGCCCTGCCCTCCCTGAACCTGCCTGCCGCGGCGAGTCCCCGGGCGCCCCTGCCGCTTGCACCGGAGATCCTCTTCGCGATGTCGACGATGTCGCTCACAACGGCGCTTCCCGTCGGGTCGCTTCCCGCACCCTTTCCGTAGAAGAGATTGGGGCCCGTCATGTCCCCGACTATGTAGATGGCGTTATAGACACCGTTGACGCTGCTCATGGGGTGGTTGACGGGCAGCATCGCGGGCTCGACGCGGGCCTCGATACCTGCGCCCCGCTTCTTCGCTATGGCGAGGAGCTTTATCTTGTACCCGAAGTCCCGGGCGAAACCGATGTCGACGGGGTCTATCTTCGCGATGCCCCGTGTCGTAATCCTGTCCATGGTCACGGGTGACGCGAAGGCGAGCCTCACGAGGAGGGAAAGCTTGTGCGCAGCGTCTATCCCCTCGACGTCGAAGGTTGGATCCTTTTCGGCATAACCTTTCCGCTGGGCGTCCTTGAGGGCCTCGGCGAAGGATATTCCTTCATCCGTCATCCGTGAGAGGATGTAGTTGCTCGTCCCGTTGAGGATTCCCAGTATGTAGCTGAAATCGTTGCCGACGAGACCGTCGCGGATCGCCCGGATGACGGGGATGCCTCCGCACACGGAGGCCTCGAACCCGATCTCGCACCCTTTCTTCGCGGCGAGCCTGAAAAGTTCGTCGCCTTTCCCCGCCAGGAGGGCCTTGTTTGCCGTCACGACCTGTTTGCCGAGGCCGAGGGCCGCGCTGATGAAGTCGCTGGCCGGACGCATGCCGCCTATGAGCTCCACGACGATGTCGACCCTCTCATCCCTGATGAGTTCCATGGCATCGGAGGTCACGATATCCCGCGGCAGACCCTTCCCTTTGAGCTTGCGCACGTCCACCTCGGCCACCCGGACGACGGTGAGATCGAGGCCCGTCCTTCTGCGAATGAGCGCGGCGTGTTCCGTCAATATCCGGTACGTGCCGGTTCCTACTGTTCCCAGTCCTATTATTCCTATTCCGATCATGATCTTCCCGTAGGGTGGAGGAGATTCCTGATCCCCTTCACCGCTTGTTTTATTCTGTGTTCGTTCTCCACGAGGGCGAACCTCACGTATCCTTCACCGAACTCACCGAAGCCGATCCCCGGCGAGGTGGCCACCCTTGCCTCTTTCAGGAGGAGCTTCAAAACGACATGCTTCGATGTGGGCAGGTCGGGATTCCCCATACCAAGGTCGATGATATCCTCACCCTTTCTCCGTGCTTCTATAAGAAGGTCCCGGACGATGCCGAACACGTAGGGCGACAGCCGGGATATCCTGTAAAATTCTTCCATTTATGTTGAAAATTACCACATCCCCGGGGACACAATCAATACAAAAGCCAAGCAAGAATTGGGCCAAAAAAACCGGGGCGGGGTTTGGAACAGGGAACGGATAGGACCGATAGGACTTTATAAGACCTATAAGACATATAGGACCTATAGGACGCATTAGAGACGATGCTGGTGATCCTGTCCGGGTTCTTCCCTTGGTCGTGGTCTTATAGGTCCTATATTTCCTATGCGTCCTATCGAAACCATTCCCTCCGCACTTCCTCGTCCCGGCTGCTCCCCCTGTGCCTACAAACTGCAGCCTGCTACAGTTTGTAACCGAACTTCCTCAACATCTCCTTCCGGGCCTTCTTGTCCTCGTCCTTCTCTATGCCCGCCGGTCTCGCGCCGTCTATGACGCCCATGATGCCGCGGCCGCCCCCGGTCTCGGCCACTACCACCTCGAGGGGGTTCGCGGTGGCGCAGAAGATCCGGCAGACCTCCTGGCATCCCTTGACGGCGTTGAGGACGTTGATGGGGAAGCCGTCCTTCATGAAGATGACGAAGGTGTGCCCGCAGGACAGGGTGAAAGACGTCTCGGCGGCAAGCTTCGCCAGGGCCTCGTCATTGCCCTCGTACCTCACGAGACAGGGACCGCTCGCCTCGGAGAAGGCGACGCCGAACTTGAGGGACGGTGCGCTCCCGACGAGTATCTCGTAGAGGTCCTCCACGGTCTTGATGAAGTGTGACTGGCCGATGACGATGTTCAGGCCTTCCGGTATGTCGATCTTTACGGTCTTGAGTTCCATTATGCCTCCTTTAGTTGGCAAGAAAGATTAAAAACCCTATCTCACGCCCGTTCGTCGCATGCGCTCCTCTCTCGAGTTCACAGAGATCGCAGAGAGAGGAGAAAAGAGAGAAAAGATTGCCGCCGGATTTCGGGGCCTACCAAGATCCGGCGGCCTTCTCGTCCCGCCGTCCCGGCGGGAGGCAAAGACAATGCTTTTTCTATTCCGCTCGTCATGAGCGAAAGGCGGAATCGAAAATGTTCCCTGATCCTGGTAGTCTCCGGGATCAGGGAACCGTCTTTTCTCTCTTTTCTCTCCGTGTGCTCGAGTGAGCCCGAAGGGTGAACGGGCGTGAGACGATCTTTTGGTTTTTTCTGTCATTTACTTGCTTCTCCTCCCCCTTCACCGAAGGGCTGTTCCTTGCCGAAGTCCGGCACGTAGAGGGGGGCGCTTTCGAGGTCCTGGGTGAAGACGTTTTCCATACCATTATTTATAAGGAAGGAAACGACATTGTCGTATTCCTCCTGGCGTATCCGTCGTGAGAGGATCGGGTGCTCGCCGGAGCGGTGGAGGGGGAGGTACTGGGACATGAGGCCTATGGAGGTCTGTTTGCCCAGGGTTTCGGCGATCCAGCCGAGTGCCGCACGGGACCCGGCAAGGCCGCCGGGGAGGACGAGATGGCGGACGAGAAGGCCCCTTTTGGCGATGCCGTCCTCGAGGAGAAGGTCGCCCACCTGGCACTTCATCTCGATAAGTGCCTCGCGGGCACATTCCGGGTAGGGGGCGTGCGCCGCCGGGCCGGAGAGCCTCTCGGCGATGGCGGGGTTCCAGTACTTGAAGTCGGGCAGGTAAATATCGATGAGGCCGTCGAGGGACCGAAGGGCGTCGACAGCGTCATAGCCGTTCGTGTTGTACACAAAGGGTATCCCGATCCCTCTTCTCTTCGCTTCTCCGATTGCCGCGGCGATGAAGGGAACATACGGCGTGGGGCTCACGAGGTTGACATTGTGGCACCCCATGGCCTGGAGGGAGAAGAACATCTCCACGAGTCCATCAAGGCTCACCGGGCCTCCCTGACCCTCGTGGCTTATCTGGTAGTTCTGGCAGAAGACACACCGGAGATTGCAAAAGGAAAAGAATATGTTCCCCGACCCGCGCGCTCCCGAGATGGGCGGCTCCTCACCGAAATGGGGCCCGAAATGGGCCACAAGGATGTCCTTCCCCGCACCGCAGAACCCCTTTTCCCCGGCAAGGCGGTCAACCCCGCACCGACGGGGACACGCGGAACAGGGCGCCAGCATGGAAAGATCGGCTTGCATCGGGAATAGTATAGCAGAAACCAGAAGTAAAGACCGTTCCGTTTCAAGTTTCAGGTTTCAGGCTAAAAGATGCCCGGAAAAGCCCGAGTGGTGCCCGTTTCGGGAAAGGAGTCGGCCACCTCTTGTTTTCCTGCCGTTAACCTGAAACGTGAAACCTGGAACCTGAAACGGTCTTTTTCTTTCAAAGCCCCAGGAACTCGATCATCAGCCCGCAGGCGAGGATGGTGAGTCCCGCTATGGCATGGGTGTAGCGCTCGGCCTTGCCCAGCACCTTGAGGCTCAGACCCGCCCGCATGAGCAGCACCACCGCCATCATCGTCGCGATCGTCACGGCGCCGAAGGCGAGGCTCACCATTGCCACCCCCGTGAAGCTTTTCCGGGCGGCGGGATAGATGAGGAGGGGGATCAAGGGTTCGCAGGGGCCGAAGACGAATATTATGAAAAGCACCCAGGGCGTGACGGTCTTTCCTTCGTTGTCATGGAAATGGGCGTGGTTGCCGTCGTGTCTGTGTTCGTGCTCGTGGACGTCTCCGGCGCCGTGGACATGGACGTGCCTGTGGGGTTTGTTGAGGATGGCCCTGCGTATGCCCCAGACGGTGTAGGCAAGGCCGAAGGCGATAAGGAGCCACGCGGCGATCGTCCCCCGCGTCGATTCTATGAGCTCGAGCCGCTCGAGGGCCACACCGAGGGCCACACCCGCCAGGCCGAGCACGATGGAACTCCCTATGTGGCCCAGGCCGCAGGCAAAGGTCACCGCCGCGGTCTTCGGCGTCGACCATTTCCTCGACCATGAGAGCATCACGAAGGGCACATAGTGATCGGGCCCGAAAAGGGTGTGGAAGAACCCGATGGACACGGCGGCGATGAGAAGGGTGGACAGCTCGGGGGACATGGTGGTCCTTAGGGTTTGGTCTTAACGGGGGGAATAGGACCTATAGGAGGGATAGGACATATGAGACGTATGAGACATATAGGACGCATAAGACGTATAGGACGTGTGGCACCTGTTGTATTTTGGTGTCATTATAATAATTCTGCAGCCGATTGTCCACATTGACGGTCGCTCCCCATCCCCCGTCTTTCTTTGAACCTGAAACCTGAAACCTGAAACCTGAAACCTGAAACCGGTTTCACTCTATCCCCACCCGCACCAGCCGGGGCTTCAGCGTCTTCACTATGTCGTGGGGGTCCATCGCGATGAGGTAGCCGCGCCTGCCGCCGTTGATGTAGATCTTCGGCAGGGCGAGGATGGTCTCTTCCATGTAGACGGGCATGGCCTTGCGGGTGCCGAAGGGCGATGTGCCGCCGACCATGTAGCCCGAGTGCTTCTGCGCGGTCTGCGGTGCACAGGGTCCGACCTTTTTCACGCCCATGACGCGGGCGAGCTCCTTCGTGGAGACCTCCCTGTCGCCATGCATGAGGATGACGACGGGCCTTCTGTCCTCGTCCTCCATGATGAGGGTCTTCACCACCATGTGCTCGTCGACGTGGTACTGCCTCGCGAAGGTCGCCGTCCCGCCGTGCTCCACGTACTGATAGGGATGCTCCGAGAACTCCACCTCCCTCTCCCGAAGGAACCGGACGGCAGGGGTGACATAGGTCTTATCCCTGGACATAAAAATACCGTTTTAAGTTTTAAGTGTTAAGTTTTAAGTTAAAAGCAAAAGCGGGAAAGAATCCAGGGCGATGATCTCGTGTAAAGGAAGGCGCAGACCCCCTCTTCTTTTCTTGTCCTCTACTTAAAACTTGAAACCTAACACTTAACACCGTCTTTATCCTATCATCTGCACCGTCCCGTCCGGTATTACTGCGGCCCGGACGGGCCTGCCCGCGTACTGCCTGTCGAGTTCGGCGATGAGGGCGCCGAGGTCGTCGACCCACGTGATGTCCTCCTTCTTCCCGAACCAGTAAGAGCCGGCATGGTCCCTGTGGCGGGAGTAGAGGAAGAACCTCCTCACCCGCTCATGGATCGGCCGTTCACCTCTTCCGAGCCTGCCCCAGACGTCCTTCCCGAACCTGCCCATGAGGTAGTGGATGACCTGTCCCTCCTCGATGTCGTTGAGGATGACGAGGCAGCCTCCGTTCGGGGAAAGGATGCCCTCCGACGTGGAGGCAGCGATGACGGCCTCGTTGGCCTTGCCGAAGGTGTTGGCGAAGACGACGTCATATTCCCCGGCCGCCTTCGTCGCGTAGTGCGCGAGCGCCCCCTCTATCATCGCGGGATAGAGGGAGTCGGGGTGGCCGGCGAAGACGCGCGTGGCACGGGAGGAGCTGTTCACGAAGACATCGATCTTGATATCCAGACGGGCCATCCGTCCCGCCTCGCGCATATCCGACAGGACGACGTTGCATGAATGGTTGCCGAGGCCCCAGCAGTTGTCCAGGTTTTGCTGGAGGAGAAGGCCGTGGTGGTACTCGATGGCGTCGATGTGGGCTATGCCGGGAAAGACTATCTTGTATCCGCCGCCGAAACCGCAGAACTGGTGGGGGATGAAGGACCCGATGCCTATCCTGAGATCGCAGCGGAGGTACTCCTTGTTGATGGTAACGGGTGTCCCCAGGGCCGTCGTTCCCAGCGTTTCGCAATTCTCGTAGCAGTTGTGGTTGTAGACGGGAAAGCGCCTGAGCACCTCGTCGCCGAGCTTCTTCCGGAAATCCGCGTTGTTGTGGGGGGAATGCGTACCCAGGGCGCAGAGGAACCGCACCCGGGAGTCGTCGATGCCCGCGCTTGCAAAGGCCTTGAGGAGCGTCGGGACGATCTCGTATGTGCGCGTCGGCCGGGAGAGATCGTCGAAAAGGACGCAAACCTCTTGTCTGCCCTTCATGAGCGGAACGAGGGGCATGATGGCGGCGCGATACTCCTTTTCGCCGATGGGCTCTGCCGCGTCACCCGCCATGGTAAGGACGTCCACGTCCCAGCGGGGCGGGAAGTCCGCCTCGAGGGTGCGCTCACCGTTCCAGAGGCCGTGGGGCAAGGATATTTTCATAAATAAAAACTTGTAATGATAACAGCAACTAGGGTACAGTATACGTTATTAATGAGAAAACTGGTAATAAAAAAAGACAAGACCATACGGCAGAAGGTCTATCATCACATACGCGAGGAGATCCTGAAAGGGGCCATCGCCCCCCGGGAGAGGCTTATAGAGGCGAAGATCGCCGAAGAGATTGGCACGTCCCGGACGCCCGTGCGCGAGGCGCTCCATAACCTGGAACTGGAAAAGCTCGTCGTCTCCATCCCCCGGGTCGGCTACGTCGTCAGGGGCATGGACATGGAGGAGGTCGAGCAGATATGCGACATCAGGGCCGCCATAGAAGGCCTCGCCATCGCATGGGCCACGGCGAAGCAAAGGGACAGGCTCCTCCAGGCCCTGAAGAAGAACATCGAGAACCAGAAAAAGCATATAGCAAAGGGCGACCTCAATGGCTACGTCGAACTGGACGCGCAGTTCCACGACATCATAGCACGCCTTGCCGGCAGCGACCGCCTGCTGGAACTTACCCAGACACTGCGCAGACATATGCTGAGATACCGCATCCAGTGCATCTACATGACCGAGACCGCGGAGAGATCGATGCACGGCCACGAGAGGATCGTGACCGCCATCGAGAAAGGGGATACCGAGGAGATTGCCGCCGCGGTAAAAACACACCTTATCCAGGCGAGGGACGACATCCTCTACTACGTCTTTCGCGAGCCCGACAGTGACACCGGTAGATAACCCCCGGAGAGGACTTTTGATTGACAAAAAGGGGGTTTTGGTGCAAAGTTCAGAGTAACGCATAAAAACTTAATGGAGGTGCTGGTATGAAGAGGTATTCCTGCTTTGCGCTTGCGTTGGTGTTCCTCCTGTCCTTCCTGTGTGTATGTTCCATCTCCCAGGCGGCGAGCACCATAAAAGTGGGTATCGTGGACACATACACGGGGCCTGCGACGACCTTTACCAACGACGTCCTCGACGGCTTCAAGCTCGCCGTGCAGAAGATAAACGCCTCTGGCGGCATCCTGGGCAAGAAGATCGAGTTCACCACGAGGGATGAGAAGTTCAAGCCCGATATCGGCCTTGCCATGGCCAAGGAGCTTGTCCTCAAGGAGAAGGTCGATATCCTCATGGGCACGATCAACAGCGCCACGACCCTCGCCATCTCCGACTTCGTCAGGAAGGAGAAGATACCCTTCTTCGTCACCTTCGCGAAGAGCGACAAGATCGTCGCCGAGAAGGGGCACCGCTATATCTTCAACATGAACGAGAACACCGAGATGGCGGGCAGGGCGGCCGCCATCGCGCTCGCGAAGAAGCCCTACGTCAAGTACTGGATAGCCGGTGACGATTACGAGTACGGCCACGCTATCGCCGAGGGTGTCTGGGAGAACCTCAAGAAGCTCAAACCTTCCGTCCAGAAGGTCGGAGAGACATGGTGGAAGGTGGGCGAGGCCGACTTTACCCCCTACATCACCCAGATACTTGCCGCGAAACCGGATTTCATCATCGTCGCCACGGGAGGCTCGGGCATGGTGAACTTCCAGAAGGCGGCCAAGGCCACGGGCCTTTCGCAGAAGGTCCCCTTCTACCAGCACACGGCCACGGAGCTTTCCGTTCTCGCGCCCCAGGGCCGGAATGCGCCTGAAGGCGTATACGGGACCGCCAACTACTTCTTCTACTATCCCGACACGCCTGAGAACAAGGCCTTTGTGGCCGATTTCAAGAAGGCCTACAACCGCAATCCCCGGATCGGTGCCCTCTACGGGTACATGACGGCACAGTTCATCGCCGAGGGATACAAGAAGGCCGGCAAGATCGACAAGGAGAAGTTCGTCACGGCCCTGGAGGGCATGACCCTCGACAGCCCCGTGGGCAAGCTTGAGATCCGCAAGTGCGACCATCAGCTCCTGCTCCCCATGTACTTCGGCGTCACGAAAAAGGACGCCAAGTATGAGTTCCTGACCGCCAGCGGCATCGAGACCATCCAGGGCAAGGACTACGTCCCGTCCTGCGAGGAGGTCCTGAAACACCGCAAGAAATAGAAGGGGGAGAGGCGGAAGAATGGAGAGCATCTTTGGCTTTATAAGCCCGAAGATACTGAGCCAGATACTTGTGGGCCTGTCCCGTACGGTCATCCTTTTCATCGTATCCTCGGGACTGTCCCTCATTCTCGGGGTCCTCAGGATCCCCAACGTGGCGCACGGTTCCCTCTACATGATCGGCGCCTTTATGGCCTATACGGTGTCGCACCTCTTCGGAGGGGGCAACATGGGTTTCTGGATGGCCCTTGTGCTGGCCCCCCTCGGTGTGGCGGTGGTCAGCTTCGCCGCTGAGAGGACCCTCTTTCAGTTCCTCTATGAGCGCGAACACCTGATGCTCCTTCTCCTGACCTTCGCAATGTCCCTCGTTTTTGGAGACCTTGTCAAGATGGTATGGGGGGCCGAATACCGTTCGGTCCCCGTACCTTCCGTTTTTCAGGGTTATATAAACCTCTTCGGCGGGCTCCCCTTTCCCATCTACAGCTTCTTCCTCCTCGTGATGGGGCCCGTGATCGCCATACTGCTGTGGCTCCTCACGAACAAGACGAAGATCGGCAAGATATCGCGCGCGGCCGCCGTGGACCGGGAGATGGTGGGCGCCGTGGGCATCAACGTGAGCTGGGTCTTCGCCACCGTCTTCATCATCGGCTGCCTTCTGGCCGGTCTTGGTGGTGTCCTCGTCGCCCCCACGGTGAGCGTCACCCTGGGAATGGACCACACCCTCATAATCGAGGCCTTTCTCATCGTCATCATGGGGGGCCTCGGCAATGTGTGGGGGGCCCTTCTCGGTGCGCTCATCTTCGGTCTCACCCAATCCCTGGGCATTCTCGTATGGCCCCAGTTCGGGATCGTCTTTCCCTATTTGGCGGTCGTCATCGTGCTCCTTTTCAGGCCCACGGGGCTCCTGAGGTCCACATGGTGAGAGGTCGCCCATGAAGAGCTCCCTTCTACGCGGCAAGATTCCCTGGGTCATCGCCGCCCTCGTCGTCCTTTTCCTCCTTCCCGTCTTCCTCGACAGGTTCTATGTCTACCTGGCGGCGATCATCCTCCTTACGGGGCTGTGTGCGACGAGTCTCAATTTCGTCCTTGGCTACGGCGGGGTCTTCCAGTTCCATCATGCCGTCTTCTACGGCGTCGGCGCGTACGGCACGGCGCTCATGATCATCAAGTCCGGCCTTTCGCCCTGGCTGGGGTTCATTGTCGGGCCCGTCGCCGCGGGCATAATGGGGTTCGTCATCGGGGCCATCTGCATCCGCCTTTCCAAGCTCTATTTCGGAATGCTCCAGATATCGCTGGGGTCACTCGTCTGGGCCATCGTTTACCGTTGGTATTCCTTCACCGGAGGCGATGACGGCATCCATGGAGTCTCCCTCCCCGATATCATCTCCTCGCCCAACGGGGCATATTACTTCACCTTGATCGTCACCGCCGTGTCCATGTTCATCCTTTACAGGATGATACGGTCCCCCTTCGGGAGCGCCCTCCAGGGGATTCGGGACAACCCGGTGCGCTCCGAGATGATCGGCGTCAACGTGAGACTCCAGCAACTCCTCGCGCTGACCATCGCCGGTTTCTTCGGGGGCGTGGCGGGGTCTCTCTTCGTTGTCGTGGACAACACGGTCTTTCCCGACATGATGTTCTGGACACTCTCCCTGGAGCTCATCATCATGTGCCTCCTCGGCGGGTGGTTCTCCTTTCTCGGCCCCATGGTGGGTGCCGGCATCATAGTTCTCCTGAGGACCTATATCAGCGGCATCACGGGATACTGGGCCCTTATTCTCGGGCTTATCATGATGCTCGTCATCTTCTTCCTTCCCAACGGTGTCCTCGGGTACCTCGACAGGTTCGTGAAGAAGAAAGTGAGGAGCGGATGATGCGCGCAAGGGGTGTTACGTGCTGGAAGTGACGTCACTTAAGAAATCCTTCGGCGGCTTCATGGCCGTCAACGGCGCCAGCCTGTCTGTGAAGGAAGGCGAGGTCGTCGCCGTCATAGGGCCGAACGGGGCCGGCAAGACGACCCTTTTCAACCTGATCACCGGCGTGTTGCGGCCGGACGGAGGAAAGGTCCTCTTCAAGGGGGAGGACATAACCGGGCTTCCCTCCTACAAGGTCTGCCGCAGGGGTATGTCGCGGTCCTTCCAGGTGGTGAACGTCTTCCCCAGGCTCACCGTCTTCGAGAACGTGCAGGTCTCCGTCCTCTCGCAGCAGAAGAGGACATGGAGCCTTTTCACCCCTTCGGCGAAGCTTGCCATTAGTGAGACGGAAAGGATCCTCGAGAACGTGGGCCTCATGGATATACGGGAGGCAACGAGCGCGGCCCTCTCCCACGGCGAGCGCAAGGTCCTCGAGATCGCCATCGCCCTCGGGGGAAAGCCCGAGTTCCTCATCCTCGACGAACCCACGGCGGGGATGTCGCCGGAGGAGACAACGCGCTGCATCGACCTCATCAAGCAGCTCAAGGAGAAACTCGGCATCACTATCCTCTTCTGCGAGCACGACATGGAGATCGTCTTCTCCATTTCGGACCGGATCATGGTCATGGTCCGGGGGTCGACGGTCATTGAGGGCACCTGCGACGACGTCAGGTGCTGCCAGGAGGTGCAGGACGCGTATCTCGGCGGGAGTGACGCATGCTTGATGTGAACGCCATCGACACCTACTATGGGCTGAGCCATATCCTCTTTGGCGTGACCCTGAAGGTCAACGCCGGTGAGGTGGTCGGTCTCCTCGGCCGTAACGGGGCGGGGAAGTCGACCACCATGAAGAGCATCATGGGGATCGTTCCGCCGCGGAAGGGCACGATCACCTTCAAGGGGGCGCAGATCGCGGGACGCAAACCCTACGTGCTTTTCCGGCAGGGCATCGGTTACGTCCCCGACGACCGCAGGGTCTTTGCCGACCTCTGCGTCGACGACAACCTGGAGATAGTCCGCCAGCGCAATGACGAATGGACCAAGGAGAGGGTGTACGGCCTTTTTCCCGCGCTGAAGGAGATACGGTCGCGCGGCGCCGGGCACCTGAGCGGCGGGGAGCAGCAGATGCTCACCATCGCGAGGGCGCTCATGGGGAGTCCCGAACTCCTGCTCCTCGATGAACCCACGGAGGGCCTTGCCCCGCTCATCGTGCGGGACCTGGAAGAGCAGATCCTGAGGCTTAAAGGAGCCGGCATCAGCATTCTCCTGTCGGAGCAGAACGTGCGCTCCGCCTTGAAAATGATCACCAGGGCCTACGTCATCGACAACGGCAGGATCCGCTTCGAAGGCACCGTGGAGGAGCTCGAGGCGAATGAAGAGGTGAAACGGAAGTATCTCATGATCTAGTTTTCGCCTTCGCGAAAACCAGATCGGTTTTAAGTTTTAGGTTTTAAGTTTTAAGCGAACGACAATAAATACGGTTCCACGTTTCAAGTTCCACGTTTCAGGCAAGAACAGAAAAAAAGCGGATATGCTTTCCCGGTCTTTAGTTTGAGACCTGAGACCGTCTTTTTTTGTCTTTCTTTTGTCCCGATTTTCCTATAGAATTTGTACATGTTCATGACTTTGGCAAGAGCGTGGAAGTTCCTTCTGGTTGGGGTTATGTTCCTTGCCTTCGCGGTTTCGTCCGTCCATGCCGTGGGCGATCTCGGCATTGTCGTGGAGAAGCTCAAGGATCCGGAGAAGACCCTGTTCTGTCCCGTGTGCGGCAGGGCGATCAGCCCCGGTGTCGTTCATACCGACGCGCCGGCCATCATCAGAGAGAAGCTCAAGGTTGCGCTCACCGACCGGAACGTCGGCTACTCCGACGGGATAAAGCAAGACCAGCCTTACATCCAGGTCCTTGTGTATCGTTTCCAGGAGCGCAAGGGCGGCAATTTCGCCGTGGAGAAACCCGCCTCGGTCGCCTTCCACATGCACCTCATGAAGAACAAGGTTGTGGGCAAGATATTCGTCTACTCAGAGGAGCAGAAGGCCCTCACGCAGAACCTGCTGACGGTGGGGAAGTTCTTTAGCAGGGGAGCGCGCTGGGTGACGGCGGAAGAGCTTGCCGGCGAAGGCATCAACGCCGGGCTCGACGAGCTTCTCGAGCCGAGGGAGACGACGGAGCCCGCGGAGTGAAGGCGCTCTTTGCGATGGACCTCATGGGCGGCAAGACCGTGCGGCTCAGGAAGGGTGATTTCCGGCAGGTGACGGTCTATAGCGACGACCCGCCGTCCCTGATCGAGGAGATGGTGGGCCGCGGCGCACGGGATTTCCATATCATCGACCTTGACGGCGCGAGGACGGGCGAGCCCGTCCACGGGCAGATCATCAAGAGGATCCGGTCCATAGTGAAAGGATACATGGAGGTCGGCGGCGGCATCCGTACCGACGACACGATCAAATATTACAGCGACCTCGGCGTGAACGGTGTCATTGTCGGCACGCGCGCCCTCGAGGATGAAGACTATTTCGAGGGTCTGTCTCGCTTTTCGAACATCGTCCTCGGCCTCGACCTTCTTGACGGCAAACCGATGTCGCGGGGTTGGAAGAGCCCCGTCGACAGGGACCCGGCCGCCATTCTCAGGGCGGCGGAGCGCATCGGCATCATGGCGGTCCTGTGTACGAGCATCGAGCGGGACGGGATGCTCACCGGTCCCGATCTTGCCGGCCTTAAGGCCATATCGGGGATGACGCGGCTCCCCGTCATAGCGAGCGGCGGCGTGTCGAACATAGAGGACGTCAGGCATCTGAAGGAAATGGATGTCTGGGCGGCGATCATAGGAAAGGCCTTCTACGAGGGGTTCATAGGCATCGAGGAGGCCATGGGTTATGCTGACTAAAAGGATCATTCCCTGCCTTGACGTCATGGAGGGCAGGGTCGTAAAAGGGACCAATTTTCTCGAGCTCAAAGACGCCGGCGACCCCGTGGAGAACGCGAAGGCATACGAGGAACAGCTGGCGGATGAGCTGTGCTTTCTTGACATCACCGCCTCCCATGAGAAGAGAAGGACCATCATCGATGTCGTTGAGCGGGTCTCTCACGAGGTCTTCATGCCCCTCACGGTGGGAGGGGGCATACGCTCCATAGATGATATCCGGGACATCCTGAGGGCCGGTGCGGACAAGGTGACCGTCAACACCACGGCGGTGGAGAACCCGGAATTCGTCCGTGAGTCGAGCGGGATCTTCGGGAGCCAGTGCATTTGCGTCGCCATCGACGCAAAGAGGCGCGAAAGCGGAGGGTTCGAGGTCTATACTTACGGAGGCCGCAGACCGACGGGGGTCGACGCCGTCGGCTGGGCAAGGAAGGTGGAGGAGTTGGGTGCGGGAGAGATACTCCTTACCAGCATGGACCGGGACGGGACGAGGATCGGTTTCGACATCGAATTGACGCGCACCATCGCCGAGTCGGTGAACATCCCCGTCATAGCCTCGGGAGGGGTTGGGACCCTGGAGCACCTCTACGACGGGCTTGCTGCGGCAAAGGCGGACGCGGTCCTCGCCGCGTCGATATTCCATTACCGGGAGCACACGGTCGTCGACGCGAAGCGCTACCTGAGGGACCGCGGTGTGAACGTGAGGCTGTAAACCGCCGGCGCAAAAATATCGATCGAAAAAACGATCATGATAAGTAATAGAGGAGAAGAGACAAGGAGTCGCCATGGATGATCTGAAATGGGATGAAAAGGGCCTTATGCCCGCTGTCGTGCAGGATGCGGGCTCAAAGGATGTGCTCATGGTCGCCTACATGAACAGGGAGGCCCTGGAGCTTACACTGAAGACGAAGACCGCCCATTACTATTCGAGGTCGCGGCAGAAGCTGTGGCTCAAGGGCGAGACATCGGGCCACACGCAGGCTGTGAAGGAGGTTCGCATCGACTGCGACAACGACACCATCCTTCTTATCGTGGACCAGAAGGGCGCGGCCTGCCACACCGGGTACTGGAGCTGTTTCTACCGTGCCTGGTCGGATGGATGGAAGGTCATCGGAAAGAAGGTCTTTGACGAAAAAGAAGTCTATGGTGAAAAGAAGACCCATTGATGCGGTCCTTTCCTTCTTCAATACCTGCTGTTTTGTCGGCCTGATCCCCGGCGCGCCGGGGACCTTCGCTTCACTCCTGGCGGCGGTGCTGATCTGGTTCTTCCCGTCCGTCTTCGGCAATGCCGTCTTCGCCGTCATCCTCATCGTCTTCGCCGTTGCGACGGTCACCATGGAGCGGTTCGAGGGCGAAGACCCGGGCCATATCGTCATCGATGAGTTTGCCGGCATGTGCGTGACCATGGTGGGTCACGGGGCGACGCTCCTCAACGTGGCCGTCGGCTTCGTTCTCTTCCGCATCTTCGACATTCTCAAACCCTTTCCCGTCGGGCGCATGGAAAGGCTTAAGGGGGGCTGGGGCATAGTGGGGGATGATGTGGTCGCCGGCATATTCGCGAACATCCTTCTTCTCCTGTGGACGAGGTTCATATGAAGATCGAGGAGAAACTGGTCAGGACCCTGACGGCGAGGTCCCTTTCCTGGTGCACCGCCGAATCCTGCACGGGCGGGCTCATCGCCGGTCGGATAACCGCCGTGCCGGGCGCGTCGGCGTGTTTCGAGGGCGGGTTCGTGACGTACAGCAACAGGGCGAAGACGGTCCTTCTCGGCGTCCCGGCACAGGTCATCGAAGATCACGGGGCGGTCAGCGAAGAAGCCGCCCGGGCGATGGCCGAGGGGGCGAGGAAAAGGCTCGGCACCGATATCGCCGTTGCCGTCACGGGGATAGCGGGGCCCGCCGGCGGCTCACCGGAGAAACCTGTCGGGACCGTCTTCATCTCGCTGGCGGTGCCGGGGATGACCTCCGTCCGCGGGTTCAATTTTGAGGGGACGAGACGTGAGATACGCAGGCGCTCCGGGGACGAGGCGCTGATCTTCGTCCTCGACCACCTCGAGGGGAGGGTGAGAGAATGAGGTCCTTTCTTGCCTTTGAGATCCCCCCCGAGGTCAAGGAGTACCTTTCCAGCGTGTCGAAGGCGATGGCACGATCCATCCCCGGCGTGAGGTGGGTCAGACCCGAGGGGCAGCACATCACCATCAGGTTCTTCGGGGAGATATCGGAGACACGGGCGCGGGAGATAAAGGACATCATCGGGCCGGCCGGGCCCTACCCGGGCGTCGAAGCGACGCTGAAAGGCATCGACGCCTTTCCCCACAGGCGAAAGGCCCGGGTCATCGTGGCGACCCTCGATGAAGGAGTTGACATCATCCGCTTGATATACCATGATATAGAGAACCGACTCACAGCCCTGGGTTACGAACGAGAGAAGCGGGGTTTCACCCCTCATATCACCTTCGGGAGGATAAAAGTCCCCGCTCCTCTTCTGGAGAGAGACATCCCTCCCCTGGAATGTCCGCCGTTCGCGATCGAGCGCATCATTCTTTACAAGAGCATCCTCGGAAGGGAAGGCGCCACGTACGAGCCGCTTTTCGAGAAGAGACTGGGCGGCGTGACCTGAAATGACCGCAGGGAAAACGAAAAGAGACCCGATACCGGGGGGAGATAAAGGAGAGAGATGAACCCGAAAACAGTCAAGGGAGGCATCGACGTGAAAGAGGACGATAACAAAGGCAAAGCCATAGACATGGCCGTATCTCAGATAGAGAAGCTTTTCGGCAAAGGCGCCATCATGAAGCTCGGGGCGAAGGCCCTTGAGGCCGTTCCCGTCGTTTCCACCGGTTCCATCGCCCTCGATCTCGCTCTTGGCATCGGTGGTATCCCCCGGGGCAGGGTGGTGGAGATCTTCGGGCCCGAGGCCTCAGGCAAGACAACGCTGGCGCTCCAGATCGTCGCCGAGATCCAGAAGACGGGAGGAAGCGCCGCATTCATCGATGCCGAGCATGCCCTGGATGTAAGCTACGCGAAAAGGATCGGTGTCAACACCGACGACCTCCTCATATCGCAGCCCGATACGGGTGAACAGGCCCTCGAGATCAGCGAGATACTCGTGCGCAGCGGAGGTGTCGACGTGGTCGTTGTCGATTCCGTCGCCGCCCTGGTGCCCCGGGCCGAGATCGAAGGGGAAATGGGCGATTCCCACATGGGCCTTCAGGCGCGGCTCATGTCGCAGGCCCTGCGAAAGCTCACGGCGATCACCAGCAAGTCCATGACCACCGTTGTTTTCATAAACCAGATCCGTCACAAGATCGGGATCATGTTCGGGAATCCCGAGACCACAACGGGCGGGAACGCACTCAAGTTTTATGCCTCGCTGCGCCTCGACATCCGCAGGATCGCCGCGATAAAGGACGGCCAGGAGGTCATCGGGTCGAGAACGAGGGTGAAGATCGTAAAGAACAAGCTTGCACCGCCTTTCCGGGAGGTCGAGTTTGACATTATATTCGGCGAAGGCATATCCCGCGAGGGGGATGTCATCGACCTCGCGGTGGAGATGGGCATCGTGGAAAAAGCGGGGACCTGGTATTCCTACGGGGATGCGCGCATAGGCCAGGGCCGGGAGAACGCCAAGGAGTACTTCAAGACCCACCCGGAGACCATGAAGGAGGTCGAGGAGAAGATCGCCGCCCAGGCGGGGCTGAAGAAGGGAGAGACGTGACATCACGAGAGATCAGAAACAAATTCCTTGAGTATTTTGCGAAGAACGGACATACGATAGTACCCAGTTCCGGGCTCCTGCCGGAGAAGGACCCGACGCTCCTTTTCGTGAACGCCGGGATGGTCCAGTTCAAGAACCTCTTTCTCGGCCTCGAGAAGAGACCCTATATACGGGCAACGTCATGCCAGAAGTGCGTGAGGGCCGGCGGCAAGCACAACGACCTCGACAACATCGGCAAGACCCTGAGGCACCACACCTTTTTCGAGATGCTGGGCAACTTTTCCTTCGGCGACTATTTCAAGAAGGAGGCCATCACCTTTGCGTGGGAGTTCCTGACGAAGGAACTGGGCCTTGACGCGTCGAAGATGTGGGTGACGGTCTTTCGCGAGGACGACGAGGCGGATGAGCTCTGGAGGAAGACGGGCGTGAGGCCCGAAAGGATAGTGCGACTCGACGAGAAGGACAACTTCTGGTCCATGGGCGATGAAGGTCCCTGCGGACCCTGCTCGGAGATACTCTATGACCTGGGCGAGAACGTGGGGTGCCGGCGGCCGACGTGCGCCGTCGGGTGCGACTGCGATCGCTTTCTCGAGATATGGAACCTTGTATTCATGGAGTTCGACCGCAGCGCCGACGGCACGATGACGAAGCTGCCGAAACCCTCCATCGATACCGGGATGGGGCTCGAGCGCGTCACGTCCGTCATGCAGGGCAAGATCGGGAACTACGACACGGACCTCTTCGTCCCCATCATCAGGCGCATCGAGGACATCGCGGGCTGCGCATACGGTGAATCGGAGAAGAACGACATCGCCATCCGCGTCATTGCGGACCACGCGCGCGGTGCCACCTTTATCATCAACGACGGCATCCTTCCCTCGAAAGAGGGCAGGGGGTATGTGCTGAGGAGGATCATCAGGAGGGCGCTGCGCTACGGCAGGAAACTGGGCATACAGAAGGAGTTCCTCCACGACCTCTCGAAGAGCGTCGTGGATATCATGGAAGACGCCTATCCCGATGTGAAGAACAACCATTCCTACATCGTGAGGGTCATACGGGGCGAGGAAGAGCGCTTCATCGAGACCCTGGGCATGGGGATGAGGCTCTACGAGGAGTTCACGGGCGAGCTCAAGAAGAAGGGAAGTACCGTCATCCCCGGGGAGCTCGTCTACAAGCTCTACGATACCTACGGTTTCCCCGTCGACATAACGACGGACATGGCCCTGGAGGACGGCCTCGTCCTCGACAGGGAGGGCTTCGAGAGGGCCCTCTCGGAACAGAAGGAGCGTTCCAAGACAGGCTCGAAGATCAAGGGCGAGGAATGGAACGAAGGCCACCTTACCATACTCGGCCAGGGTCTCGTGAGCAACTTCACCGGCTACGGCACCCTGAAGGATGAAGGCGTCGTCGGGGCCATCCTCGTCGGCAACGGCACCGTGGATGAGATATCCGACGGGGAAGAAGGGGAGCTTTTTCTCGATACGACGCCCTTCTACGCGGAAAGCGGCGGCCAGATCGACGATTCGGGGACGGTCACCCTTGCCGGTGGCGGCGCCACGGCGCGCGTGACCGCCGTTACAAAGGTCAAGGAGGATCTTTTTGCCCACCGTGTCATTGTCGAAGAGGGCACGTTCACCAGGGGGGACAGGGTGTTCCTTGCCGTCGATGAGGAGAAACGCAAGGGTACCTCACGCAATCACACGGCGACGCACCTCCTCCAGTATGCATTGAGAAGGGTCCTCGGGGACCACGTGAAGCAGTCGGGTTCCCTCGTCGAGGCGGCCAGGATGCGCTTTGACTTCACCCACTTCGAGGCCATGAAAGAGGAGCAGATACGGGCGGTGGAGGAGATCGTCAACGAAAAGATCATGGAGTGTGTGCCCGTCGTCGTCAATGTGAAGAGCCGCGAGGACGCCATACGGGAGGGAGCGACGGCCCTGTTCGAGGAGAAATATGGCGAGACGGTGCGTGTCATCACCATCGGCGATTTTTCCCGGGAGCTTTGCGGAGGCACCCACGTCGCGAACACGGGCCAGATCGGCAGCCTCTACATACTCAGTGAAAGCTCCCTGGCGTCGGGCGTCCGCAGGATCGAGGCAACAACGGGCAAGGGTGCCCTGGCGTACAAGCGCAGGATGGAGGGGACCCTGAAGGCCATCGCAAAACGGACGAACACGGAGTTCGACCGCGTCGAGGAGCGCGTCGAGAGTTTGCTTCTGGATGTTGCCCTCAAGGAAAAGGAACTCGACCACTTCAAACAGGACATCATCGCCCACAGGGTCGACGGTGCCATCGCGGAAGCGATCGACAAGGAGGGGATGAAGATCGTCACCCTCTTCGTTGAGAACGCCTCCGCCGACGACCTGAGGAAGGTGACGGACGTCGTCCGGTCGAAGGTGAAGGATTGCATCGTCGTCGTCGGAACGGCAGGGGACGAGGACAAGGGGCTCATCGTCGCCTCCGTCAGCAAAGACCTCCAGAAACGCTACAACGCGGGGAAGATCATCAAGAGCCTCACCGGGCACTACGGCGGCAAGGGGGGCGGAGGGCCCAGCATCGCGCAGGGCGGCATACCGGGGGCAAAGGTTCCGGAATCCCTCAAAAAGGTTGAACAATTCATCGACAGTTAGTATCATGTGAAAAAACGACGGGGGAGAGATGAAGCGGTACGCGGACAATCTCAAGAGCGTCAACCTCTTTGCGGATCTCAAGGACAACGAACTGGAGACGATCTCCCGGATCCTCTACGTCAACACCTATCACCGGGGTCAGCTCATCTTCCAGGAGGGAGAGGACGGTAATGCCCTTTTCGTTGTCCTGAAAGGGCGGGTAAAGGTCTGCCTCTATGATGAGGAGGGACGGGAATACGTCCTCGACGTCATAGGAAAGGACGGCTTCTTCGGTGAGCTCGCCCTCATCGACGAGCTGCCCCGTTCGGCGAACGCCATTGCCATGGAGGCGTCGGACCTGCTTGTCGTGCGCAGGGCGGATTTCACAAAGCTCCTCATGGAGAACCCATCCATTTCGATCAACATACTGAAGGTCCTCGCCGGCCGGCTGCGCGTTGCCGACGAAAGGATCAAGTGGCTCGCGTTCCTGAACGTCGAAGGCCGCATCCTCAAGTACCTCCTGGAGATCGGAGCGCGCCTCGGCATCAAGATGAAGGACTACGTCATCATCGAGAGGGGCCCCTCGCAGATAGAGATAGCCAATTCCTGCGGTTGCTCCCGGGAAACGGTTTCCCGCATGGTCTCGTCCCTGGTGAAGAAGGGCGTGATAAGTGTCAGGAGACGGCAGTATACGCTATACCCGGGAACGAGAACGTTTTAGAGGACAGGTCATAGGTCATAGGTTATGGGTCATAGGAAAGACCTTTTTTCTTGACGGGCTTCTTTCTGTTGTTCCCATCACCCATAACCTATCACCTATTACCCGCCTCTTTTATTGACAATGGCCCTCTTCTCCTCTAAGATAACATCTAAAAAAAGGTCACCTATTCATGGCTTCCACTGTCAATCAGAAACTCGAGGCGAAGGAACAGGAGCTGAAGATCCTCCACGAGGTGGCGAAGGATATCAGCGACAACCTCGACCTCTCGGAGCTCCTGCACCGCATCGTCGATACCGTGATGGCCTTTGTGAAGGCGGATTCCTGCCTGGTCTATCTCTATGACGAAGACCACGATGAACTCGTCCTCTCTGCATCGAGCGACCCGAAGACGAATTCTGTGGGGTCGATAAGCCTGAAACTCGGTGAAGGCGTCACCGGCTGGGCGGCCAAGGAGAAACAGCCGGTCTGCCTGGCGAAGGAGGCCTACCGGGACAAGCGGTTCAAGGCGTTCACCTCCCTGAAGGAAGACAGATACGAAGCGCTCCTTTCCATACCCATCCTCGCGAAGAACAGGATCGTGGGTGTCATGAACCTTCAGAACAAAAAGGAGCATGTCTACCTCGAGGCCCAGATAAAGCTTCTCTTCACCGTTGGCCGGTATCTTGGCAGCGCCATACAGAACGCCATCACCTATGACGAGGTGGTGAAGAAGGCCAAGCAGCTCGACCTTCTCTCCGAGGTTTCCCGGACGATAGTCTCCGACCATTACATCAAGGAGATCCTCCATCTCATCGTGACCATGACGGCAAAGGTCATGGATTCGAAGATCTGTTCCGTTATGCTCCTCGACGAGAAAAAGGAGGAGCTTGTCATTGCCGCCACCCAGAGCCTGAGCAACGAGTACGTGAACAAGCCGAACCTCAAGGTCGGGCAGTCCATAAGCGGCAAGGTGGTCCTGGAGAAGAGGCCCCTCAAGGTTCTCGACGTGACGAAGGAGCCGGGCTACATGTTCCCCGACGTGGCGAGGAAGGAGGGCTTTGTCTCTCTCCTGTCCGTTCCGATGATGATCAAGGACCAGGTCGTGGGTGTCATCAACAGCTACACGACAAGGGAGCACGTCTTCACGAAGGAAGAGATCGACATACTTCAGGCGGTGGCGAACCAGGCGGCCGTTGCCATCGAGAACACGAACCTCAGCCATGAGATACTCGCCGCCAAGGAGGCGCTGGAATCGCGCAAGCTCGTCGAGCGCGCCAAGGGCATATTGATGAGGGAGCTGGGACTCAACGAGGACGAGGCCTACCGGAAGATCCACAAGAAGAGCATGGATACGCGAAAGACCATGAAGGAAGTCGCGGAGGCGATCATCCTTGCCTTCGATATCCAGAAAAGAACTTGACAACAGTGTGCCCGCACACTATCATATTGACAGATTATCTGGATTTTTAGCAGAGCTGCTAAGAATGATTGGACAAGGGCGTCCAGGGCGCTTAAAACCGCTTTGGACGCCCTTCTTACATTTGGAGGGGCGGTGAATATATGGAAAAGATGCTGAGGATCGGTTTAGGTCAGATGAACTCAACGGTGGGCGACATAACGGGAAACGGTGAAAAGGTCATTGAGTGGGTGGAGAAGGCGAAGGAGCAGGACGTCGACATCCTTGCGCTCCCGGAGCTCGCCATAACGGGGTATCCCCCGGAGGACCTGCTCCTCAAGAAGGGTTTTATAGACGCGAACATCAGGGCTGTCAACGAAATGGCATCGCGGATCGACTCTCCGGCCGCGATCGTGGGTTTTGTGGACAGGTCACGATCGGGCATCTATAACGCGGCTGCCGTCATCTACAAGGGAAAGGTGCGGGGCGTCTTCCGCAAGGAGCTCCTTCCCAACTATGGCGTTTTCGATGAAAAGAGATACTTCCTCCCCGGCACCCGCCCCCGGGTGTTCCGCTACGGCAATGTCCTCTTCGGCATCGGGATATGCGAGGATATGTGGTTCAGGGAGGGCCCCGTGCATGCCATGACCCGGGCGGGCGCCCGGCTTATCTTCAACATCAATGCGTCGCCCTACCATACGGGGAAGATATACGTTCGGGAGGATGTCGTCAGGAGCAGGATCCGGGAAGACCGGGTATGGGTCGCCTACGTCAATCTCGTCGGTGGCCAGGACGAACTGGTATTCGACGGGCAAAGTTTTGTGATGGACCGCTCTGGCACGGTCGTCACCTCGGCGGGCGCGTTCCGGGAAGACCTTCTCGTTGTCGATATCCCGGAAAAGGAACTTGCCGGGAAGACCCGGGCGACAGGCACGGCCGGACGGGTTACCACCGTAACCGCGCGGCGCCGAGGGACCAGCCCTGCGGCCAGGAGGCCGCTCGGGGTGCGTCCCGTCACGCGCCTCGACGCCGTGGAGGAGGTTTACGAGGCCCTGAAGCTCGGCCTTGCCGATTATGTGAGGAAGAACGGGTTCAGGGGCACCGTCATCGGGCTCTCCGGAGGGATCGACTCGGCGCTTGTGGCCGCCCTTGCGGCGGACGCGCTCGGCAAGGACAACATCGTATGCGTCTTCATGCCCTCGGTGTTCACATCGCGGGAATCCTCCGAAGACGCCTTCGATCTGGCGAAAAGACTCGGTGTCAGGATCATCGAGGTGCCCATAGACCCCATATTCTCCACCTACAGAACGAGCCTGGAAAAGCTCTTCCACGGTCTCAGGGAGGATGTCACCGAGGAGAACCTCCAGGCGCGTATCCGGGGCAATATCCTCATGGCGCTGTCGAACAAGTTCGGTTGGCTCGTGCTCACGACGGGCAATAAATCGGAGATGAGCGTGGGTTACGCGACCCTTTACGGCGATATGGCCGGCGGGTTCGCCGTTATCAAGGATGTCCCGAAGACGCTTGTTTATAAACTCTGCACATGGCGCAATAGTCTCGGTGCGGTCATCCCCGAGAGGATAATATCGAAGGAGCCGACAGCCGAGCTGAGGGCCGATCAGAAGGACCGTGACAGCCTTCCGCCCTACGACCATCTCGATCAGGTGCTGAAAAGCTACGTTGAAGAGGACAAGGAACCTTCGAGGGCCGATTTTCCCAACATGCCCGCGGAGGAGATCTCCCGCGTGCTCAGAATGGTGGACTTGAGCGAATACAAGCGCCGCCAGTCCCCGCCGGGGATCAAGATCACACCCAAGGCATTCGGCAAGGACAGGAGGATGCCTATCACCAACAAGTACAAGGGTTCGCAATGAAATTCGAGTTCATGGTAAAACGGCTCTCACCGGTTTTGAAGAGGATAACGAAAAGATTGAACGGCCATCACGCGTATTTTGATGAGGAGGACCTTTACCAGGAGGCGTTGACCCACCTGTGGGGCGCATACCACCAGGGTTGCATCGACGACAAGACGGACAGCTACATCCTTCAGGGCTGCTACTATCACCTCAAGAACCATCTCCGGAAAGTGCGGGAGAACGCGGTCTTTGTGAGCCTCAGCGAGCCGGCGGGGGAGGACGGCATCTCCTGGGGGGAGATGATAGCCTCCGACGAATCCTCGTCCTTCACGCGCCTCGAGGACAAACTGAAGTTCCAGGCGATCACCGACGCGTGCACTTCGGACCGGGACCGCCAGGTCCTGAAGCTTCTCATGGAAGACCTGTCGGTAAGAGAAGTGGGGACACGCCTCGGCATTTCCCATGTCATGGTCCTCAAGATCCGCAACAGGATACGCGACAGCTACTTTCGAAGGGTAGGGGAAAGATAGTTTCAGGTCTCAAGTCTCAGGTTTCAGGCAGAGGCAAGAGACCCCGGGAAACCATGTTCTGCCATCGCCCATGACCTGCGACCCATCACCTGTATTTTTTTCTATCTTTTATTTCCGACTTGGTTTATATATCTCTCTAATGTTCACAATACAAG
>LVAA01000020.1 GCA_001603955.1 Syntrophobacterales bacterium Delta_02
AAAGTATACAATATTATATCCAAATCCCTCTAACACCGAGATACATATTTCTTTAGTCGGACGGGGTTTGGACGATAATCATCATGAAGGATAGGTAAATGCTATTGGACCTTCAGAAAATTGGTGAGACTCTCCGGGAAAAAAGGGAAGAGAAAGGACTGACGGTTGTCAACATATCCGATTCTCTATGTCTGCGCAAATCCTTGGTGCAGGCAATAGAAAACGGCGATTGGAGCCTCTTGCCTCACGAGGTATACGTGAGAGGCTACCTCAAGGAATATGCCCACCTCCTTGATTTAAATGAAGATGTTCTGGGTCTCGATCTTCCTGCTGAAGAAACGGTAATACCTGATGTGCCGGTAAAGAAGGAGCCGGTCAGCGAGGGAAAACGCATCGGAAAACGGGCAATATTCTACCCCCTCATATTCATTCTCATAATTGCATTTTTCGTTCTGAACCAGATCTACAAGGAACGGTCTATCACGAAGAGTACACCGAGAGAGGTGGCTCAGCCGGCGTCGATAAATGTCAGGAGCACTCCGGCGGAACAGGGGACGTTGCCGGATTTCGTGGAGGTCAAGAAACTGATGGTGACCTGCCATGAAAGGACCTGGGTCAGCGTAGTGATAGATGGGACCGAGAAAAAAGAGTTCATGCTCAACCCCGAGGATATCATCGTTCTCAACGCCAGAGAGAACTTTGACCTCCTCATCGGTAACGCCGGAGGGGTGAAACTCAATCTGAATGGCAAGGAAATCGAATTGACCGGCCAGAGCGGCGAGGTCAAGCGCATAAAGGTCTCATGACCTGACGGGCACGTCGACCGCTAGGACGTGAGCCGTTCCATTTCGGCGGAATCTATATCGAAATTCGCATAGACCTTCTGAACATCGTCTGAATCCTCAAGGGCATCCATGAGTTTCAGCATCGTTTCCGCGTTTTTGCCCTCGAGCTTCACGTAATTCTGGGGAATCATGCTCAGTTCGGCCACAATGTACGGTATCTTGTTCTCTTCGATGACCTTCTTGAGGTTCTCAAAATTGGACAACTCGGTGTAGACCTCGATCTCGTTCTCGTCGTCAGTTATATCTTCGGCGCCCGCTTCAAGGGCAAGCTCCATGATCTTGTCACCGTCGACTGCCTTCTTGTCGAAAGACATGAAACCTTTCTTGCTGAAGAGCCAGGAGACGCATCCGGCCTCTCCCAGGTTTCCGTTCAACCGGGAGAGGATATGCCGTACCTCGGCGGTGGTGCGTTTCTTGTTGTCTGTCAGGACTTCGATGAGGATGGCAACGCCGCCGGGACCGTACCCTTCATAGTTGTATTCCTCGTAAGCCTCGGCTCCCTCGAGCGCACCGATACCCTTCTTGATGGCACGTTCGATGTTGTCCTTGGGCATGTTCTCGGCTTTAGCGTTGTCAATGGCAACGCGCAACCGTGCGTTTGATTCAGGATCGGCGCCCCCTATACGGGCCGCGGTCGTGATCTCCCTGATCAGTTTTGTGAAGATCTTCCCACGCTTGGCATCGGCAGCGCCCTTCTTATGCTTGATGGAACTCCATTTACTGTGTCCTGACATCGTGCCCCCAGGATATCTAATGGTGGGCGATATTGGATTCGAACCAACGACCTCTGGTATGTGAGACCAGCGCTCTAACCATCTGAGCTAATCGCCCGTGCGTTTCTTTTTATTACATTCTTGTGAAAAAGTCAACCCAAGACAGGCAGGATTTCTATTCAAATCTGTCACGGGATCGTATAATATCTTTCATCATGAACCATGTGTTCGGTCCAGTTCCTTCGAGAAGACTGGGGTATTCCCTCGGCGTCGATATAATCCCGCCCAAATACTGCACCTACGACTGTATTTACTGCCAGATCGGCCGGACCACGGACAAGGGCATACAACGAAAGAGCTTCTACGATGCCGGGTCTATCGCGGATGAGGTGGCCCGGAAGGTTGCCTCCGCTCGTGTCGATATGATCACCTTTTCCGGCTCCGGCGAGCCAACGCTCAACGCGGACCTGGGCGCCATGATCAGGAGGGTCAAAGAGAGGGTTGACACGCCCGTGGCGGTCATCACCAACGGGTCTCTTCTTTACGACAGGGATGTCAGGGCGGATCTGGCGGAAGCCGACGTGGTGCTGCCCTCGCTCGACGCCGTCACCGATCAGGTGTTCCAGAGGATCAACAGACCCCATCCGTCCCTTGACATTCGCAGGATCATAGAAGGACTCAGGGAGTTCAGAGCGGAATGTTCGAAGCCCGTTTGGCTTGAAATAATGCTCATCAGAAATATCAACGATGACCCAGAAGAGCTGAAAAAGATGGCACAAATCGTCTCATCACTCGGGGTTGACAGGATACAGCTCAACACCGTCACGCGGCCGCCGAGCGAAGAGAGTGTGTGCAGGCTCGAGGAGGGAGACCTTCAGGCAATATGCAAGCTCTTCGGTCCGCGGTGCGAGGTCATATGCTCCTTTGAGAGAACGGAGGAGATGCCCGCTCAGGCTGACTGGACGGAGATCATCCTGGAAACCCTGAGGAGAAGGCCGCTCAGTCTTGAGGACGTGGTCAGGACGACCAGCCTTACCCGCTTTCAGGCAAAAACGAGGCTGAAGGCGATGGAGGACGAAGGTCTTGTCAGGAGCTACACCCTGGGCGATGACGTTTTTTATGTCGTTGCATGACCTCCTTCCCTCTGTCCTTTTCCCGCCTTTAAAATCATGTTGACAAAGGAGTGAGCCAGCATTTACTATTACAGCTTAGAGAGCGGCAGACACGCAGTTTTTCCCTTGTCTTTACCTGGATATCCTTGAATACATTCCGCGAAGGAGGTTGTCATGAAGATCAGGCGTGCCGTGGTCAGCGTTTCAAGCAAGGCGGGTTTGTCTGACCTGGCGTTGTTCTTGAACAAGCTCGGCGTCGAAATACTCTCGACGGGGGGCACCAAGAAGTACCTGGAGGGGATCGGGCTTAAGCCCCTGGAGGTCAGTGCGTACACGGGGTTTCCTGAGATCATGGACGGCCGGGTAAAGACGCTGCATCCCAAGGTCCACGGCGGGATCCTCAATATCCGCGACAACGAGGAGCACCAGAAGGCGATGACGGCACACGGGATCAGTCATATCGACATGATCGTCGTCAACCTGTATCCTTTCATCGAGGTGGTGAGCAAGGGGTGCAGCTTCGAGGACGCCATCGAGAACATAGACATCGGGGGCCCTTCGATGATCCGTGCGGCTGCGAAGAACTTCAAGTATGTCACCGTTGTCGTCGATCCCGAGGACTACTCCAGGGTCATCGAGAACATGACTCAGAACGACGGCGCCACGACGGAAGAACTGAGGTTCTACCTGGCCAAAAAGGTGTTTGCCCTGACGAGTGCCTATGACAGGGCCATTACGGAATACTTGTCGAAAATCTAATAAACCCCGGGGGTTGGGTGTGAACGTTCTTGTGATAGGATCAGGAGGGAGGGAGCACGCGCTGTGCTGGAAGCTGTCCATGTCGACGGGCGTGGACAGAATGTACTGCGTTCCTGGGAACGGCGGCATCTCGGACATAGCCGAATGCCATGATATCAATGCGGGTGATACGGCGGGGCTTCTCGAATTCACGAAAAAGATGAAGGTCGATCTCGTTGTCGTCGGTCCCGAGAACCCCCTTGCAGGGGGGATCGTGGACGTCTTCGAGGCGAAGGGTATCCCAATATTCGGTCCCGTCGCGCGGGGCGCAGCCATCGAGGCGAGCAAGATCTTCTCGAAGGAGCTCATGAGGGCCAGTTCGGTACCCACGGCGCCATTCGAGGTTTTCGACGACCACGGGAATGCCCTGGGGTACATACGGGCGAAGAAGCCTCCCTTTGTCATCAAGGCGGACGGCCTTTGCGCAGGGAAGGGTGCTTACGTCATCAGGGATATGGCGGAGGCGGAATCGGTCCTCAAGGAGCTCATGGTCAACGGTATCTATGGCGAGGCGGGCAGAAAAGTGGTTATCGAGGAATTCCTGCCCGGTGTAGAGGCGTCCTACCTCGCCTTTGCGGATGGCAACACGATCCTTCCCATGCCAGCCTCGCAGGACCACAAGCCCCTGCTCGACAACGACCTGGGGCCTAATACGGGAGGGATGGGTGCCTACACGCCGATACCCTTCCTCAACGACGGCCTGGAGCGCGAGATCCGCGATGGGATCATGCTCAAGACGATCGCGGCCATGCGCGAGAAGGGTATCTCTTACAAGGGGGTTCTCTACGGGGGGTTGATGCTTTCGGGCGGAAAACCGTATGTTATTGAATTCAATGCGCGTTTCGGTGATCCGGAGACGCAGCCCATAATCTTCAAGATGGAGAGTGACCTGCTTCCCGTCCTTGTTGCCTGTGTTGAGGGCAAGCTCAGGGATATTGAAGAGATACAATGGAAGGAGGGCGTGAGCGTCTGCGTCGTCATTGCCTCAAAGGGATATCCGGAGAATCCGGAGAAAGGCAAGCTGATCCGGGGCCTTGACAGGCTCGCGGGGATGCGGGACGTCATGGTGTTCCACGCGGGCACGAGGAAGTCGGGTTCGGAGTACCTTACCTCGGGTGGCCGGGTCCTCGGTGTTACGGCACTGGGGTCGACGTATGAAGATGCCATACAGAAGGCCTACGAGGCCGTAAACCTCATCGATTTTGAGGGGATGTACTACCGGAGGGATATTGGAAAGAAGGCCCTGACGGTAGGGCAGATCTTATAAATACAAGGAAGGCAGGAGGTTTTAATGTCGAAGGAATTCAATATCGGTGTGATTCCGGGCGACGGGACGGGTCCTGAGGTGATAGCCGAGGGGGTCAAGGTTCTCACGGCCGCATCGAAGAAATTTGGTTTTTCCCTGAAACTGACGTACTACGATATCGGCGGAGAGCGTTACAAGAGGACAGGTGAGACGCTGCCTGACAGCGTTCTCAATGAATTGAAGCAGTTCGATGCACTCTACCTGGGGGCCATCGGGCATCCTGACGTGAAGCCGGGCATCCTGGAAAAGGAGATCCTTCTAAGGACGCGCTTCGAACTGGACCAGTACATCAACCTGAGGCCCGTGAAGCTTTACGAGGGCGTCGAAACGCCGCTCAGGGACAAGGGGCCGAAAGAGATAGATTTCGTTGTCGTGAGGGAGAATACCGAGGGACTCTACACGGGTTCCGGCGGTGTCCTGAAGAAGGGGACGAAGGACGAGGTTGCCGTTCAGGAGTCGATCAATACACGCAAGGGCGTGGAGCGGTGCCTGAGGTTCGCCTTCGAATATGCGAAGAAGAGGAACAGGGAGAAGAAACTCACCCTGTGCGGCAAGACGAACGTGCTTACCTTTGCTTTTAATCTGTGGGAGCGGGCTTTTTACGAGATCGCGAACGAGTATCCCGATGTGACGACGGACTATGCCCACGTCGACGCAACATGCATGTGGATGGTGAAGAACCCCGAGTGGTTTGACGTCATCGTGACGGACAACATGTTCGGCGACATAATCACCGACCTGGGAGCAATGATCCAGGGGGGCATGGGTGTCGCCTGTGGCGGGAATATCAACCCCGAGGGTGTTTCGATGTACGAACCGATAGGCGGGTCGGCCCCGAAGTACACGGGAAAGAACGTGATCAACCCGATGGCGGCCATCCTCGCGGGAGGAATGATGCTGGAGTTTCTGTCCCTGGGTGAGGCATCCTCGGCGATCGAAAGCTCCGTTCAAAGGGCGATAAAGAACGACCTTAAGTCGATGGAAGCCGGCAAGATGGGAATGGGAACGAAGGATGTAGGTGATCTCATCGCCCGGTACGTCGCGGGATAGATGCCGAGGTCTGTTACGAATTATCCGAGGACACCCTGAGCTTCTTGCTCAGGGTGTTCCTGTTCATATCGAGGAGCCTGGCGGCTCGTGATATGTTGTTGTCCGTAATCTTCATTGCTGCCTGAATGAAGACGTTCTCCACGTGAGAGAGAATCTTGGAATATACCTCATCGCCGTCATCTACCTTAGATAACAATATCTTTTCGGCAATACTGTCAAGTCTGAGATCAAGCAATGAGTACAAGTCTTTGATATGTGGACTCATAAAAGCTACTCGCAGGTTACGGACGTAAGTGTTTCTATATTAGAAGAGAAATGAGGGCTGCCTGTCAACAAGAATTGTTTACAAAAATATACATTTCCAGGGAGTCGGAAAAAGCGTCGGAATATCCATTAGTTGCCTGCGGGGCTGGCATGTGGGGTTTGTCCGTAAGGGCTGATAATGGATATTATGTTAACTCCAGTCGGGGTAAAAAACAGGGAGGGGTCTGAACCCCCTCCCTGTTTGTCCGCGTTGTCTACCTTAACGCATCATCTGGAAGTGAGCCCGTCTGTTCTTTGCCCAGGCCTCTTCGTTGTGTCCCGGGTCGATGGGCTTTTCCTTTCCGTAGCTGATCGTCTCGAGGAGCCTGCCATCCGCGCCGAGTCCGACGAGAAAGTTCTTCGTCGAATCAGCTCTCTTTTGTCCCAGGACAAGGTTGTATTCCACGGTGCCGCGCTCGTCACAGTGGCCCTCGATCCTCACTTTCTTCCCCTTGTTGGCGCTGTCCCGGAACCATGCCATGTTGTCCTTGAGGATCATCGCATCGCCCTCGCGGATGTTGTACTTGTCGAAATCGAAATGGATGTCGTTGAGGACGGCTGGAGCGACGGGTACCGGCGGCTTTGCCTCAGGTGGCCTGACGACAGCGGGTGGAGCCGCGGGCGGCGGCGTTTCTCCCTTCATCTGCTGGTAGAAACAACCGCAGCCGTTCAGAGATATCACCGCCAGAAACACTGCCAAAACTAGTAAACAGTACTTCGCTTTCATGGTTGACCTCCTTATGTCCTGGATTTGCCCGTAGGCGTTCATCTATTTCCTCGCTATACGTCAATTCTAGCATGACCCGTGACTTTTGCCACGCGACGCCGACGAGAATTGCCGTCTTTCGCGTTGTTTTCATTGAAGAACCGCGATCGTCCCGCCATGTCGAGGATGGTCGTCCTCGCAGGGCTACCGGCTCTTCAGGGGCTGCACCATCTCAAAATCCTCGACCTTCTTTATGTCCAGCGGCCTCGTCATGATCCCTCCCTTCAGGGTGTCGAAATCAATGACGCCGGCGTCTACCTTTCGCACGCGCCGGTTGTGCTGGGTGTGATAGTACATGACCCTGTTCCTGGTGTCGTAGACGACGGTCCAGATGGTGGCGCTGCGCATTAATGAGCCGGCCTTTCCCAGGTCGGATCCCTCGGCTGCTCCGAGGGGAATGTTGAAGTTGTCTAGGATCCGAAACATTTCGTACATCGTTTCGGGGCCGTCGGCCGTCCTGCGCGCAGTTGCCGTGAAGGCCACGGCACGGATGAAACGCGAAGGAGGCGTAAAGTCGCCGGGCAGGCCGATCATGCCGCTGCCGGCGCCGAGAGGCGCGAACTTCAGGTCCTCTATCTTCTTGTCCGGCAGGGCCACCGGGGACAGGTTGACATAGTTCCTGAGATTCGTGATATGCCAGTCGTAGGTGGGGGCGTTGGTCATGACGCCGAGCGGAGCATCGAAGACCCTTGCTTCACCCTCCTGGAACTCGATAACCATCCTCCTGCCCGATGGGTCGGCTATGATGAAGTGGACGGGCGGAGGGAATCCCAGGACGGGCTCGATCACCGGTACTACCCTAACCTTCTTTATCGCCGTCCGGGCTTCGTCAACCGTCGCGCAGGTGGTCAAGAGGTACTGGCCAACGTCTGCCGGGCCCATCGATTCGCCTGCCTTGCCCTGCTCGTATGGGGCGTAGCCGGCAAAACCGGGATGATAGAGAAGAGCGAGAGCCAACCCTTTTTCGTTGACGCCGTCAGCCAGCACCTCCTTTTCCAGCATATCGGTCCCAATGACGCCGTACTTCCCCTTCCATTGGTATCCGCGCCTGCCGTCGGGTGTTTCTCCCGTGAATGCGTGGCCGCGGGGGATAACAATGACCCGGCCATTGAGGTCAAAAGAACCCCATTCCATTGTACGGCCAAGAAGGATGGCGCCGTCACCGGCCTTGAGGGTGATGGCGGTGCAGGCGTCGGTGTGCGCCGCCGTGCCTGCTATAAGGCACAGCAACATGGCCATGCCTGCAAGCCATGCCGCGAAGACTCTTTTTTCCGGACAGTCTGTCATTATCTTTCCTCCTTCCCGGAAGTTCTCACTCCGGTAATTCTTCGAACCGAGGCCTTTTCGCTTGCCTCGGCGTTTTATAAATGCGCTCCACTGTGTTACTATTGCCTGCTTCTATTGTATCTTCGGGGGTTCGCAGACGCGCTTAAGAGAGTTTCTCCCATCCTTCGCCATTTGCACACGCCAATACCTGTGCGTCCCGGAATTGATGATCACACTCTTCCTTTCACATGTCAAGGTCGACAAAAGGTCTTTCGCGGCATGAAGAATTTCGTCTCTACAGGTGCTCGTCGGCTGCTCCTGTTGACAAAACCGGGCAATCCGTTGTTATATCCTAGGGAGGCAACCCGATGGACCCGAACACGAAACGATCCTTCGAAATCCTTGGTCTCCGGGAGAATGCGTCGGCGGAGGATGCCGACAGCGCGTACCGCCTTCTCGTTGCAGAAAAGACCGACTGGGGCGACGTAAAGGAGATCAACTGGGCCTATGAATGCGTTAAGCAGTATTTTTCCGCGAAGACAGCCGATGGCTCGCCGGCACCGCAGGCGTATTCCCCTCCAGAAGAGCTTCGCCTTTCTCCTTCTTCGCATCAGCGGATGCGCGGTTCCGGGCGAAAAACTGCCCTGGTCGCAGTATCCCTGATCGGGGTTATTCTGGTGGTCTTTGCCGCCCTCCTGGCACTCAAGGTGATCGATCCTTTCAGGACGCGCGGTACGGGGGACCTTTCGGGGATCATAAAGGCTGTAAAGCCCTCCATTGTTACCATCACCACCGATGGAGCTGCCCGGGGGTCCGGATTTCTCGTGAGCAAAGATGGCTATATCGTCACAAATGCCCACGTAATGCGTGAAAAGACGGGCAAGGCGACCTTCTCGGACGGCTCCGTCGTCGAGGTGGACCTCGTCATCGTCGATCCCGAGAGAGATTTTGCGCTCCTCAGGGCCCGGCAGGCCAGGCAGTATCCCCATCTGCGGCTGGGCGACAGCTCGGCGTGCTCCGAGGGCGACACGGTGATAGCCGCCGGTACACCCCTTTCCTTTGAAACTACCTTTACGCGGGGGATCATCAGCTCCTCCAAGCGGTCTTTCCCGGCCTACAAGGCATCCTTCATCCAGACCGATGCGGCGCTGAGCCCGGGCAATAGCGGGGGACCGCTCATCAACCTCTCGGGTGATGTTGTCGGTATCAATTCCCTTAAGATCTCGGGACCGAACGTCGAGGGCATGGGATTCGCCGTCGCCATCAACGATGTGAAGCGCCACATCTCGGGCAGGCAGCAGATGACTGATGCCGATCTCTCGCGCGAACTCTCCCGAGTGGACGAGAAGATGGAGGAAATGAGCCGGTGGCGGGACCAGTCATCTGCTGCTGAGGAAAGAAGGGCCCGCGACAGGATGGTCGAGGAGCAGTGGGAGCGCGAGCGGCGGCGGAGAGAGTTCTCGGAGCGGGTCGAAGAGGCTAACCGCAGCCTCAGGGAGCAAAAGGAAAAGGAGGAGCGCCGGATCCGGGAGGAGGCCGAGCAGTACAGGTCCCGGATGCGCAACCAGATGGAAGCGAGGCGCAAGGCTCTCTCCGAGTGCCTCTACAGTGCGAACCACCAATATGAGACGGCCTGGAACGATTCGTGCAGATCGATGAATCTCGGCACACAGTGCAGGCTTCCCTATTCCGCGGCAAGCATACTGGAACAGCGCCTCATGCAATCACGAAACGAATGTTTCAGGTTATATCCGCAGTAACAGACATCCGCCCTTCAAGCTCCCGGTTCCTTGTCCGGCTCATCGGAGTGCCGGGCAGGTGGCGCGTACCACTGGTCCATGGGAACCACTTTCGGTTCCATGGGGTCACCGCGATATGATGGCGACATGATCTGAACGCCGTATTCGTTAAATGTATCCTGTATGTTCCGGTGGAGACCGGCATAGGTTTGGGCCATTTCCTCCGGCTTATCGGTGTAGGCGTTCAGCTCATAAGAGACATAGAAGTCGTCAAGCGACGTTTGAAGGACAAAAGGATGCGGTTCCCTGAGCAGTTCTTCGGTCTTTTCCGCGGCCGTGAGGAGCAGGGCCTCAACCTGTCGCCAGGGGGTATCGTACCCAATAGTGACCGTAGTGTGTAGTATAAGCCCCCTTTTCTTCGCCAGAAAGCTGTAATTGATGACGGGACTGCTGACGATCATGGAGCTTGGCACCACTATCTCTTCGTTCTTGATGGTGCGGAGGTGCACGACCTGGAGCCGCATCTCGACGACATCGCCGACATGGTCTGCGATCTTCACGCGGTCCCCGATCTTAAATACCCGTCTGTAGATCAAGGTATAGCCTGCTATCACATTTGCGACCGCGGAGCTTGAACCGATGGAGATCAGGGCTCCGAGAAAGACGGATATGCCCTTGAAGGCGAGAGAGCCCGAACCGGGGATATAAGGATAGGCCATGACGGCCGCAAAGGCCACGATGAAGAGCCGGCAGATCTTGTACGTGGGGTCGGCCCAATCAGGATAGAAACCCTTGAGCTCGAGTGCGCCGCTTCCGATCTGTCTGAACACATGCCGGACCATCTTCAGGGCGTACCTGGTGACCGCGACCAGGAGGGCTATGATGACCAGATCGGGGACCTGGTGCCACACTGCGTTGCCCGCCGTCTTCAGAGGGCCCAGTATGTAACCAAAGAGCTCGTCTGCAAAATGTCTCGTCCAGGGCAGAAAACTCAGGCTTGAGTGGACGTAAGTGTAGAAGAGTATAAAATAGATGACGAAACGCGAGAGTCTGGTCACCATCAGCAGGAGCGCCCTTACCCTCTCGGCCCGGACGATATCCATATCTTTGATCCGAACCGATATCTTCTTTGATTCCACCCAGCGGTCTATGTTTTGTTCCAACTTTCGATAGACCCTGTTGAGGATCATGAGAATGGCAACAAGGACCAGTGTTGCTACGAGGACAAGAGCGCTCCCGATCAGAATGCTCCTGATGCCGTACTCTCTTCTGTATTCCCTGATCGCCTCGCGCAGCTCCTGCGCTCGTTGTTTCGCCAGTTCCTGCCTGTCACTGCCCTCCTCTCTTGCATCTTCGTCGAGAATGACGAGAAGTTGTCTGTTCCCCGCACCGATGAGGGTGAGAGGGGACTCATAATTCAGCGTTCCCACGGAATCGACGGGAATGCTGAAGTTTTCGGCTACCTCCTTGAGCCTTTCCGATGATAACTGTGCCCTTCCCTCCGCCGAGATGGGGATACCTTTGACCTCCTTGATCCGGAACAGGGTTTTGTCGCCAAGGACCACGGGGTAACCCGAAGGTGCCTTTGCCTCTTCTTGTTTGGCGGGTTGCCCGGTTGGCGGCGTGGTGGCTGTCTGGGCCACACTGCTGGAGGCTGCCAGTGTCATGAACAGGACCAGGAAGAGCACCGGGACCATCGATCTTCTCATCATCTCCCTCCCCTATTGCCTTCGTTCCGTTACCCCGAGCCGACATGCACAAATGGAAGACCCGGGGACACAGGGCCGACCCGCTAACGCGAGGCGCATTCTTTTCAGCTATTCCTCAGATGTTATCAGATGTCGCGATGAAATGTGTGCCATCAATTCTGCCGTAAAGAGGTCGTTCTCTTTCATGTCTCAGGGCTGTGGCGGGCCCTTGCGCAGGATTCGTTTTCCGCCCGTCAGGTATGTGTCCGGCTGCAGGGTACCGAAGATCTCGATCAGCTTTGCCACCAGTCCCGTCCAGCCCGTCTGGTGGCTTGCGCCGAGTCCTGCGCCGTTATCACCGTGAAAATACTCATAGAAAAGGATATGATCCCTCCAGTGGGGATCGGATTGGAATTTCCCGGCTCTTCCAAAGACCGGCCTTCTGCCCTCCGCGTCCTTGAGAAAAATGCGCGTGAGGCGGCTGGCGATCTCGCGGGCCACCTCGAAGAGGTTCATTACGTTTCCTGAGCCCGTGGGGCATTCTATTTTGAAGTTGTCCCCGTAGTAAAGGTAGTAGTTGAGCAGAGCCCTGATAATGATCGCGTTGACGGGCATCCAGATCGGTCCCCTCCAGTTGGAATTTCCCCCGAACATGCCCGAGTCGGACTCGGCGGGCAGGTACTCTACCCGGTACTCATCTCCGTTCGTGCGAAATACGTAGGGATGGTCCAGATGGTACCGCGAGAGGGCCCGGATGCCGTAGGGGCTTAAGAACTCGTTCTCGTCGAGCATCCTCGTCAGTATGCGCCCGAGCCTCTCCTGATTCACGAGGGCAAGGATCGTACGGTCATTGACCCCGTAGTGACCCGGCCCGATGGCGTGAACGCTCTCAAGGAGTTCGGGCATCTGGCTGAGCCGCATACGGGAGATCTCGATGACACGGGGTACCTGCCGCCTTTGCCAATCCTCGATGACGGTTGTGGCGCACAGGGGCAGAAGCCCCACCATCGACCGCACCTTTAACCGCTGAGATGAGTCATCGGGGAGCCTCAGGAGGTCGTAGTAGAAACCGTCCTCTTCATCCCACATGCCCTCCCCGCCCACACGGTTGATACCCGACGCTATCCAGTAGAAATGCTCGACGAACTTGAGGCAGATATCCTCATATATCGGGTCATGGACCGCCGCCTCAGCGCTCAATTCGATCATGTTCTGGCAAAAGAGGGCCATCCATGCCGTGCCGTCGGCCTGCTCGAGGTAGCCCCCGGTGGGGAGAGGGGCGCTGCGGTCGAAAACGCCGATATTGTCGAGCCCGAGAAAACCACCTTCGAACACGTTCTTTCCGAACCGGTCTTTCCGGTTGACCCACCAGGTGAAGTTCAGCATGAGCTTGGTAAGGGCCCTTTTCAGGAAATCGATGTCGGACCTTCTATGAAACATCTGTTCCGACCTGTAAAGGAACAGTGCGGCGAAGGCATGGACGGGCGGGTTCACGTCGCTGAAGTTCCATTCGTATGCCGGGATCTGTCCGCTGGGGTGCAGGTAGATCTCCCGGAGCATGAGGTCGAGCTGTTCCTTGGCAAAATCGGTGTCCACGGTGGAGAGGGCGATGCTATGGAACGCGAGGTCCCAGGCTGCATACCATGGATATTCCCACTTGTCGGGCATGGAGATGACGTGGTCATTGACCATGTGGAACCATTCCCGGTTCCTTGCATCACGGGTCTGGCCGTGAAGCGGATGTGCGTGGTGCTCCTCGAGCCATATGTCGGCATTGAAGTAATAGCATTGCTTTGTCCAGAGCATCCCGGCCAGGGCCTGGCGCATGACGGAAGCCTCGTCCCTCGTTATCGACGGCGGGGTCAGCGAGGCGTAGAACCTGTCAGCCTCGTCGATCCTCCTCTGAAAGACGGTGTCAAAGGCGGTTCCGAAGGGTTTTCCAGCAGGTCTTGTCGCGGCGGCGCGAAGGCGGAGTTTTACCACCGCATCCCGTCCCGGGTCAATACGGAACCTGTAATGAGCCGAGGCCTTGGTTCCCGTCCCGGCGGGGTTAACGGTTTCGGTCCGGCCGTGCACAATGCAGTCATTTATGCCGTCTTTCACGTGAGAACTCGCGTTCTGTGAACCAAAGAGGCGTTCGTTGTTCGTTTCGTTCTCCGTGAAGAGAAGGTCAGGTTCACCCTCGCACAAGAGCATGTAATCGGCCAGGAACTCCTGGAGCGCGGGGTCTGTGACATGTGTTTTGATTGACCTCATGTCCTTTCTGTCGCTCGAACGAAGGACGGGTTTGGGCCCGCCGCCCAGCCAGGACCAGGTGTTGCGGAACCACAGTGTCGGCAGGACGTGGATGTCGGCGGCGTCGGGGCCGCGGTTGCAGACGGTGATCCGAACGAGGATGTCTTCGGGGGCCGCTTTCGCGTACTCCACGAAGACGTCGAAGTACCGGTCACCATCAAAGACTCCCGTGTCGAGGAGCTCATACTCCAGTTCGGTTCGGTAACGGGCGCGGTTCATATCCAGCAGGTCCGAGTATGGATAAGCTGCCTGGGAATACTTGTAGAGGTGCTTCATGTATGAGTGGGTGGGAGTACTATCGAGATAGAAGTAGTATTCCTTGACATCTTCGCCATGGTTTCCCTCGGTGTTGGTAAGACCGAACAGCCTCTCCTTGAGAATGGGGTCTTTTTCGTTCCAGAGGGCAAGGGCGAAGCAGAGAATTTGATGACTGTCGCTTATCCCCGCGAGACCGTCCTCGCCCCAGTGGTAGGCACGGGAACGGGCCTGATCGTGGCTGAAATAGTTCCAGGCGTTCCCGTCCTCGCTGTAATCTTCTCTGACAGTCCCCCATTGGCGTTCGGAGAGGTACGGTCCCCACTTCTTCCACGGGGCTTTTCCGGTCCGGCATTCTTCCAGCCGGCCGGCGCACTCCGCAAGCCGTTTCATTTCAGGATTCGGTCGTTGCACTGCCATGATTGTCCCCTCCCATTCTGTTCAAATATCTTCGGTCAAGTATATGCGGGATGCGCGCTCGGCTCTGCCCCGCAGAAGTCGACGGGGGCGACGAGGAAGCGTTTTCGACAGTCAGGGGCTTCAAATGCCCCCCCTGTCTTCGGGTTTGAATCTCAGCGGCTGAGCGGGGCGTCAGAACCGGAACCCGATGCCTATGATCGGTCCCTGCATGGTGACGTCGTACTTGAACTTGTCCGGCCCGTGCCCGTCCTCGTAGTCGATGCCCAGGATGCGGTAGCCCAGCCAGGCGCTGACCATGGGCGAAAAGTGGTAACCGAATATGGCCGAGGCGTTATACGCAAAGTGGGAGCCGACGCCGAAGCCGCCTATGTCACCCCTCACCGCGATGGCCAGCTTCTTCGTGATGTCTGCCATGAGCCTGAGGCCCAGGAAAGGGTCCACCCAGTCCTTGGTGCCGCTCGGAGAGGTATCGAGACCCACGAGAGGGACAAAGGCGGACAATCTCCCATAGAGGGATATGTAGCGAAGGCCTCCAAGCGCATCTACGCTGACCCTGCGCTCCCGGTCGATGGGACGGGTGAGGAACCGGTAGAACGCTCCCCCTTCCACGATCCACTCCTCTATCCGCACGTCGATGTCAACGGGGCCGTATGTGGGGCTCACCCCCGAGCCGTCATTGGAAAGCTTCAGGTACGTGGCATCGAGGAACATTCCCCATTTACCCTTCCAGCCCTCCAGGTGCACCTGGGCCCCAACGTCAAGGTTCTCCCAGATATCGCTGAAAGAGAAATTGACGTTAGATTCCACGCCATTCACCGTCGTCTTGCCATCGAGACCGGCCATCCAGAAGTATGGGGCCACGAAGAATTCCCACCTGTCAGGGGCGGCCTTCTGGTCCAAAGCGCTTTGGCCGTGACCGGCGGGAGGAAGCAATAGAGCGAGCAGCACTGCCATCGTGATGACGCCGAATTTTCCGAATATCATTCTCGCACCTCCTTCTTTATCTATCCTGCCCTATGGATGTGCCGGCGTTAAGCCGAAGGTTCCTGTATCAGCCCGCCGGTAAGCTTGTACATTGCATGGATCTCCAGGAGTCATCTTGCCTACCTGTATGCAAGAAGGGTCACTATGAGGAGCCCGACGACGTAAGCGAAGGGATAGAACCAGATCACATAGCGGTCTATCCGGTTCACCAGGAGATCTCTTCCGTCGCTGACGAGGCGTCTGATCAGTACGGCCAGTATGAGCATGAGCGCCGTCACCACGAAGACGGCGGCCAGCAACATATCGAGGAACGTCATGTACCCGAGCCGCGGAAGATCGTTGGAGATTGCAAAATTGAATGCGATGAACAGCAGGAGGTTGGCCCCCGAGGCATCCACGCGCTTCGTGTAGTCCCTCAGGAAGAAGATGATCCACGACACCACGATGATGATCAACAGGGGAAGAAAGATACGAAAGGCATAGTACGTCAGATGCCGTTTGGCCTTGAAGTGGAAATCGAAGCGGGACACCGGCCGCTCCGCCAGTTCGGCTCTTTCTATAGAGGTATCGAGACCGGTCACTATCCACTCTTCCTCGCCCAGCTGCTTGCCGGCTTCACTGAAGCCCTCAAGGTCTTTAAAGACAAAGAACCATGAGGGAAAGAGGGAATCAACCCTGATAAAGAACGACTGCTTGTCAAAGGGAAATTTCCGGAAGTCGAAATCCGGGGCCTGGAGTGTCACGGTAAAACGTTCCAGGTAGAGCGCCCTACCGTCGGCAAAGACCACGGCGGCGCTATTCTGGATCCACCGGTTGCCCTGCTGGTTATAGATGGAGAAATCCGGCCATAGCTTGCCTTCCTCGTTCAGCTTGCGCGTAAAGGACTCCCTGGTGTAGACCTGAGCCTGTGTTTGTGCCGCATCGGGTCTGAAAGCCAGGCCAGGATCCTCCCATTTCATCATGAGTGTGGCGACGACCCCGAAGTTCTCCGACCTCTGGTTCACGTTGGATATCTGCTGCATCTTGATGCCGATCTTTACGGGCACAGGTCTCTCCAGCACGGGGTTTCCGCCGGCCTCACCTTTTCCTTCCAGGATCTCGGGGGCATTCACCCCGATCAGCACCCGATAGTCGCCCGTCATTACCGTCTTGTCCCGAAGCGTCCCCGATACCATGACCATGCAATTCCTCATGTACCGGGGAAATCTGTACTTCAGGGCGGCGGTCGCGCTCTCGCCCTTGAGGTTGGCAATTGCAAGGGCCTTGCCCCCGAAGTCCTGGAGCCTGACCATGGGCCTGAGGTTACCGGAGAGGGCCTCCACGTAGACGTACAGGGTATCTCCCGGATGGATGCCTTTGATCCTCAGATATCGTTTGCCCTTGAGGGTTCCTTTTACTTCCTCTATCCCCTTACCGAGATGGGAGGCGATCCTGTTGAGGGATGCGAATCTGTCACCTGTTGGTGTCGCTCTCCCCGTGAGGATCTCGGGAGCATTCAGCCCGAGAAGAAGGCGGTAGCTGCCGAAGGTCCGGTATCCGAGGGCGCTTCTTACAAGCAACATGTAATTGCCGTCCGCCGGGATCTTGAACCGCAGGGCCGAATCGTAGTTCCCGTCGAGATCATCGTTCCACGCCAGGGAAAACTTGTTGAGAAGGTCCCGGGAGGCAGCTATAGGGTCTTCGCCCCCGGCCACGGCCTCTTTTATCTTCTCAACAAACAGCTCCCGTATCTTCTCGAAGTCCGTGGAAGACTTGAAGAGTATCACCATGGGGTCAAAGGTTCCCGAGGTCCCTTTCACATACACGTAGAGACTATCACCCCTTAAGAGCCCCGAGAGGGTGTAGAGGGCATTGTCTCTTTCCTCGAGATGGCCGGTAATGTCCTGGACCATGACCCTGCCTTGCGCTGAGGCCGAACCAACGAGAAAGGTGAGGATCAAGAAAAGAAGCAAGACAAAGCCCGGGATACGTTGCATGTTTCCGTGACGAACAAGACCGCGTACGGGTCTTTTCGGGACACCGAGAGGATCAAATCTCCCTGCGGAAGAATGGTATCCGCGTGCTATCTGAAGAATTGTCTGCCGGACAGGTCCCTGCAAATCGCCTCCCCATCGTCGTTCGTCCAGCAGGCCCAGCACTGACCGTTGCAGCCACTGTAGATCGCGTTGCAGAGACCGACGGCGTTTCTTACGGGATTGAATACGTCGATCGTGCCGACCTCATCATACTGCTCGTGAGTGCCGAGGTAACAGCTTACCGGAACATCCTCACTGCCCCAGGAAGGGGCAAAGCCTGCAAGGGAAAAAACCACCAACAGGGCTGCAACAAATGTGATCCTGGGTTTCCGTGACATGTGTCAAAGTCCTCCGGTGCAATAATGGGACGCGCGCCCCGTTACTTGTTGATCTTCGTTATCTTCGTCCCCTGGAGGCCAAGTCCCGCCATGAGACCTTTCTGATCGAAGAAGAAGGCGTATACATCCGATTTTGCCGTGGTGGTTGTGATGCCTCCCGATGCTCCGACGTCGACGACGACGATGCTCGGTCCCGTGCCCAGTTCCCAACCGTCGCTCCTGTCGAGATATGTAAGAGCTGATTCACTCATGAAGAAAAGGGCGTAACCATACTTCTGAACCCCCGCCTGCAAGCCATAGGAAACGGAAACGGTGTTGTAGTAACCCGTGGTCCTTCCGCGTTTCATAAGGGCGCCCTCCCCGTACTGTCCTCCCACAATGAGGCCGCCCTTGGTTATTCCCGGGAACACGAGGATCGCCGTCGCCTTTTCGCCGAGCGCTTTGGCGGGAGGCGATTTCGCGTACAACTTCTGAAGGGCCGCTTTTGCGTCACGGCTTATCTCTGCCGCCGATGCGGCGTCTGAGACATTGGCAGCGGCGAGTGTCATGCCAAGCACCAAGACGGAACAAAGGGCTGAAAGCGAGAATTTGCGCTTCATCCTGTCACCTCCTCTTTTCCGACGGTCCACCGGTATCAGCCAGCGGTATGGCCGCGGCAAGCTCGTAATTGACCGCCGCCGCGATCTTATTCTCGATCTGATAATACCGCATCACCTTCGAGTCAGGCAGGGTATTGCGAAACAAGGGAAGGTATGCTGTACGAAGCTTCAACTGCAGCCTCTCGATCGTCAGATACTCGTCGAGGAGCTTTTTCGCCGTATCGTTGCTCATCTTCGAGCGGGCTTCTGCGTAATCCCTGATCAGTTTCACGAGACGGGTCCGAAGAAGGAAGAGTTCGTTCTGATACTGTTCGTATACAGGCCAAAACGCCTTCGCTTCAGTCTGGGTCAGCTGCATGTTCTGAGCGACGAGGAGCTTCTTGTCCGCCCTCGCCTTCTCAAGAACGATCTGCATGTTGTCGGCGGGTCTGTCCTGCGCCCAGAGCGGTAAGACGATCACCGCCACAACCACGCACGCGAGGATTCCTTTCAAGATTCTCATTCTTCCCCCTTGCCCGGATGTTCCGGGTTCTGTGTCGCCTGTGTTTACTGTCGAGCCAGGGCGAGCCTGATGGCATGTTCCGGGTCGACCACTTGACCCTCACCCTCCGTTTCGTCGCCGATCGCCAGCTGAACTCCCTTGACGGTGCCGTTGAACCGGTTGTCGCGGGAACCGTAGTCGGGGGAAACGGGGGCACCGCTGTCCTCGCCGACGTCACAGCCGTCATCGGCGGAGAAGACGAGGGCCAGGGTAGCGGGAATGTTGCCCTCGCCGACCTTTTCGCCGTCGCTGTACAGGCTTACCGTGCCGCCCTTGCCCATCCCGCCTCCGGCGTAGGCGAACTCCATGCGCACCTGATGTTGTCCTGCGGGGAGCCGGCTGGCAGCTTCGACGAAGAAACGCTCGAAGCCCCCCCAGTTGTAGCAGTATTTGAGCTTGCCGTCCTTCGCGTACAGGCTCCAGCCGCCGATGTTCGCGCCCTGGGAGATGATCACCCCCTCAGCCCCCTCGTCCGGCACGACTATCTCGGCCGTGACGGAGTGCGACTTGTTCTTGAGGTTGAGGACGCAGTTCTCCAGGAGACGGCCCATACCGCCGAAGAGAAGCTGGGTCTTGCCCTTGATCAGCACCGGCCGCCCGGCGGTGTCCGGGTTCATCTTCTCCATCATGCGGTCGTCCAGGGGCAGTACCTTGTAGCGCGTCGCCTCTATCAGCCAGAGGCGCTGCAGTTCGTGGAGCTTCTGTGGGTTTTCCCTGGCCACGTCCTTCGCCTGGCTCCAGTCGATATTTGTGTCGTAGAGTTCCCAGATGTCGTCGTCGAAGGGGGGTACCTTTGCCGAAATGTCCGCCCAGGGCGTCCGGTGTTTCGTTACAGCAGTCCAACCCTTGTGATAGATGCCGCGATTGCCGAACATCTCGAAGTATTGCGTTTCATGCCGCTCGCCAGCGCTGGCGTCATTGAAGGAGTAGAGCATGCTGATCCCCTCGATCGGGTCTTGCGGGATGCCGTTCACCACCATGGGCTCCGGGAGCCCCGCCGCCTCGAGGATTGTCGGAGCCACGTCGATGATGTGGGAGAACTGGGAACGGATCTCGCCGGCGGGCCGGATTCCCTTCGGCCAGTGCACAATGGTGGCGTTGCGCGTGCCGCCCCAGTGCGAAGCGACCTGCTTCGTCCACTGGTAAGGCGTGTTCATGGCGTGGGCCCAGCCCACGGCATAGTGGTTGTACGAATCGGGTCCTCCGAGCTTGTCGATGCGCTCCATCAGGAACTCGGGTGTCTCGAGCGATTGCAGCATGTTGAAGTAGCTCATCTCATTGTAGCAGCCGTTAATCGACCCCTCGGCCGAGGCCCCGTTGTCGCCGATTATGTAGTAGACCAGTGTCTCCTCCAGGATCCCGAGTTTTTCCAGTCCATCCACCAATCGGCCCACGTGGTGGTCGGTGTACTCCAGGAAGCCCGCATACACTTCCATCTGCCGCCGCAGCACCGGTTTGAACGCCTCCGGCATTTCGTCCCACGCAGGGATCTCGCTGTGGCGCGCGGTCAGCTGGCAGTCTGCAGGGATGACGCCGAGATTCTTCTGTCGGGCGATGATCTCTTCGCGGAGCTTGTCCCAGCCTCCGTCGAACTTGCCCTTGTATCTGTCCGCCCACTCCTTCGGCACGTGGTGGGGAGCGTGGGTGGCACCGGGCGCGAAGTAGATGAAGAAGGGTTTGTCCGGTGTCAGCGCCTTCTGCTGGGATACCCAGGCCATGGCCTTGTCGGTCATGTCCTCCATCAGGTGATAGCCCTCCTCGGGCGTCCTCTTCGTCTCGACGGGCGTGGTCCCCTCGTAGAGAGTCGGGTAATACTGGTTCGCCTCGCCGCCGATGAAGCCGTAGAAGTATTCGAAGCCACCACCACCTGTGGGCCAGGCGTCGAACGGCCCTGCCGGGCTTGCCTCCCAGACGGGCACCTCGTGGCACTTGCCAAACTGCGCAGTGCTGTAGCCGTTGAGCTTCAGTGTCCGGGCCAGCGGCGACATGGAGTTGGGCAGCACCGAGGAGTAGCCCGGTGCGCCGGTGGCTATCTCCGTGATGCCTCCCATCCCCGCCGAGTGATGGTTGCGTCCGGTCAGCAAGGCCTGGCGGCTTGGGGAGCACAGAGCTGTGGTGTGAAAGCGGTTATACTTCAAGCCGCCCTGGGCCAGTTTCTCGGCGGTCGGCGTCCGGCAGGGTCCGCCGAAGGCGCTGGAGGCGCCGAAGCCCACATCGTCGAGCAGGACGATCAGGACGTTGGGTGCGCCTTCCGGGGGGCGGAGCTGGGCTATCGGCGGGAGCTTGCTGTCGGGATCCTTTGCATCGTAGGCGACGAACCGGGGCCGTTGCGTGTTGGGCATCGGCAGATGGGAACGGTCTTTCCTCTCCTGTGCATTCATTTCTCCTCCTGTTGTCTCTATGACTGTTGATCTCTCCTTCATTTGATCCTATGTCTTCTCAATGAATGGCGGTTGATCCGGGCGATGCGATTTATCGGGCCGCGGATCAAAAGATAGGGGATGATCGCGAGAACGATGGCCACGAGGAAGGCCTCGAGCGGGTAGAACCAGCGAAGCTCCATGATCTGATAGGCCGCATCAATGATGATGGCGAGGATGAAGATGCGGCCAACGGACTTCCATCCATCGCGCAGCATCTCCTTCCTGTCCTGGGGATCGGTAAAGATAGCCCAGAAATACGCAGGTCGGCCGTTCTTTGCATCCTTGAGCCCGGAGCGCACGGCGAAGATAATGGCCATCAGGGGTTGAAGAACGAGCCGGAACTTCATCGGCCCGCTCACACGATCTATCAGATTATCAATTATGCGAGACAACCATTCGTCCATGGTCGGGGCTCCTTTTACATAACCCTTGCCTCGAGGCCTCATCCCCTCGGGGCGATCTTCATACACATCCCGTTCGGGTCATTCTTTGCGGTTCGTCCGGACGTCCGTTTTCCACGGCCAGTGTCCTTCGATCTCCACCACGATGGACCAGCTCAGAAAGGTGCGGATGATCACCAGGAGGCCCAGTTCGACTATGTTTCGGAACGTCGGATCGAGAGTCACCGTCCTGATGATGTCCGCGGCGATCAGGAACTCAAGGCCAAGCAGCAAGCCCTTTCCGATCTTCTCTTTGAGCAATGGGTAGGCATCACGGACCTTCGTGGCGCGGTGGAAAGCGTACCGTCCTATGCCGTGAACGATAGCACCCACAATGATGAGCGCCGCCAGGACCTCGATACCCGTGGACAGCAGTTCTATTGATTCCCTGACCACCTCGGATCTCATCCTTCACCCCCGGTCAACCATGTTGTGTATGCGAATTCCAATGTCAAGACCCGCATCCGCATCAGCACGCCTCCCATCACGATCGTGCCGCAAGGGGCAGGATCAGATTGACGGCTCCGTACCCGATGAAGATCGCCGCAAAGGACGCCATGTCGAAGACACGCGATAACCGTTCCCTGCCCATTGTGTCCATTATGTGGAGCGATACGGCAGATTGTGCAAGGGCGAGAAAAATGGTCGCCAGGCCGACGCCGTTGACGATATTGGCGAGGCTGATGTGTTCAGACGGGGGAAGCAGCGTAACAACAGTAATGTTGTTCCCCACAGCCGCGAAGAATGCCCCGACTGCGAGCCCGAAACGGGGGTCGACGTGGATCGGCCGAATGAAGAAGACGATCAGCGTGATGGCAACAGAGGCATAGAGGGCCTGGAAGAGTTTCAAATAGACGGCTCCGCTGGGCGGGACGACCAGAAGGCCCGCGACAAGGACCGAGTGGGTCCTGCCGATGCCGGCATACTCCCCTCTGCCTGGTTCCCCCGTGCCGTACCTCTGCAACCCCACAACCGCCACTTCCTTCCTTATCCTGATACCTTGAGGCAGAATCAGATGACTGATGTCAATACCGCGGCCGTCGCGCACAAATCTCAGTTTGTCCGTTCCATCGATCCCGTCCATCAATCCTATGGCCAGACCTTCGTTACTGAAAGGAAAACGGGCGGCATCGAAGACCTTGCTGATGCGGGCTTTAAGACGGTACTGCTCATAGTGCATTCCATTTCTAAGGCCGGCCGCGATCTCTTCCTTTTCCAGGATCGTGCCGTTCACTATCCGAAGGTTCCGACCGGGATCCACGGACGCTTTCTCCCAGCGAAACCAGACATCAAATTCAGCCGTCCAGTTTGCCTCTCTGAGTTCGATATCGCTGATGCGGTTAAAGGAGACGGCCGCATAGACATCGACAGGTTCTTCGGAACGCCCTGTTCCCGCAACGGGAGGTGAAATATCCTGCCCCTGCCCGCTGAAGGTCCGCATCCATGCCTGCTGATGTTCCCTTGTTTGCATTTTATAGCCTTGAAGCAGCGTGACGCCGAAATAGCCGCCGACCGCGTAGACGAGAAGAATCCAAACCGTCCACGCGATGACAAAGCACCAGCCGCCTCGCTTCAACCCCTCCTTTTCTATCCATGCCTGCGGTCCCTGCACGATCGTGTCTCCTTCCGCGCTACTGCCGTGCCGTGATCGCCATCAGTTCCGCTTCTTCGTTCTTTATGACATCTCCGCTGACGTCGATGGTTACACTGTAAATGATGCCCGTGAACTCAAATGGCGGATCATAGAAAGGCGCGAGAGGTGCTCATTCCTTCGCTTTGAGCAGTTTGGGCCATACCGGCTCCGAAACGTCGAATGTACGACCGATCACGCCGGGAAAGGCTGTTCCTGGTTTATACTCTTTCAGCGACATGACGATTTCCTCCTTTTAATCCGTTGGTTCGATCTCACCCGGCCGCCACGTCTTGTCGAACCAGGGATCCAGAGGGCCGTAGAGCCTGAGGATGACAAACCAGCCTTTACGCGGGACGGTCTGGATCCAGTTGGCCTCCTTTCCTGGTGGTGCCTTTGGCCCAAAGCAGAGGTCTACCGATCCGTCGGGATTGCGAACGAGGTTGTCGCGTTTGCTGTTCTTGCTCGGGAATGGCTGGCCGGTCTGCAGTTCCGACCGGGTCTGCGGATCGTAGATGACCACGGACCAGAAATCTTTGGCGGGCACGTTGGCTGGGATGGTCAGCTTGTAGGTTTTGCCTCCGTCAAGGTAGTCGCCGTTCCGGTCCGCGTATGCCCCGGCATACTGAGACCCTTTGCCGACCATCTTCTCGACCATGGCCGGGGTGTTGACCGTAGCCAGGTAAAAATAGAGCGTGCGCGCGTCGAGGTAGCGGCCGCCCTTGCCGCCGCTCCTTAACCACTCGTAGCTGCCGCCAACGAAAACGTTAACCCAAGCGCTGTTGGGATAGTAATGTATACCTTCAAGTCGCGGCTGGAAGGCGATAGCCCGGGCCGTCGCGTTGGCGATGGCTGCCGCATCGGTGAGGATCCTTTTCATCCTTGCGTCAGGTGAAAAAGGTTTGCCCTTTTCGATTCCCACGGCAGCAAAAAGACCTCGCAGTTCAGCGTCAAGCATCGACACGGGTTCACGTTCGATCACATCATGGAGTTCCTCGTAAAACTCAAACGTGCTGGCGTGAATAGTGTTAAAGTTCTTACCGGATCCGTCTATGAATACCATCCTGGGCGGGTTGTCTTTCCTTGCCAAAGGATATACCTTGAGACCTTTCTTGAACATCTCCGTCGCCGCATCGGGTTTGCCGTCAACGAGGAAACCGCGAAGTATAAGCCAGTTGACGTAACTGGTGGATTTGGACACATAATATCTCTCACCGTCAACCTCGGCCTCAATTCCGCCGACTCTCGGACCGAGCTCGCCCTTGTAATCCGGAGGCAGTATCAGGTATTTGCCTCCGGCGCCCCTGTCCGGTCCGGGCATGCCCATGTCGGTGACGAAGCGGAAAAAGGCATCGTTCACCGTGCCTGGTCCGCATTTCGGCGGGATCTCGACCACCGTGGGGCCGTCTTTCTTAAGGTCGAGAAAGACGGAGCAATATACCGTATCGGTGTTGCCGGTGAGGAGCAGCGGGTTCGAATCCAGCAACTTGTCCGTTATCATGACCTTATTGAATGAGTCGGCCCCCATCCCGGCCATGCCCCGGCGTAATGCCTCCATGGACGCCGCGGGAATGCCGTTCAGGAATGTTTCGACACCCCGGATCAGGTCAAGGTTGTCATAGACCTTTTGCGCCGTCGCTCTGCTCGGCAGGCCGTCGAAGAATTCGAGCGTCCCGATCCGAGTCTCGACTCTGTCGGGTGTCATGATCTCCGCCGGGATCGCGTTGTTATACCCGGGCGTCGGCTTCTCAGCGTCGACCCCTGTCGCCAGGCAGATCAGCGTCAGTAAAGCCGCGAACGTTGCAAGAAAGCGACTGCTCTTCATAACCTACCTCCTTGTGCAAGATGGATTTGTCGTCACAGGATGGGGATCCGTGCTTGCCAGCTCGTGCCTCGGCATAAGCCCTCTCATATCTTTCCTGCTGTATATGCGTGCATTTCCTTCTGCCGGAGGCCCTTCTTTGTCAACCGCGCACCCTGTTCGGCTGGTCGTTTGGATGTCCTGACCGGCGTTACTGATCGATGTCCAGTCGATAGGCCAACGCCTCAGCCTCGCCTTGGCAGTCTCGCGACGGCTTGAGACCTCTGGCTCGCACCGCCGCGATCTCCGCCCTGGCGGCCTCGATGTCGGCACGAAAGGCCGGATCGGCGTGGAGTCGGCCGACAGCGGCGGCGCCCATGCAGCGGCCTTCGACCACGTCGCTATGCCAGTGGACGTTGCAAATGACACGGCTTTCACCGAAGGCCCGGCCCCGGGCGAGGATCGCATCAGCCCGGTCGGGGGCGATCTCGACGAGGATGAGCGACCATGCCCAGCCGAGAGCGCTATGCCCGGAAGGGTAGGACCCGTCCTTCTTCAAGTGTTCCTCTTCATCCGGTGTACAGGTCGGTTCCTTGTTCAGAACAAAGGGGCGAGTACGATCGTAATGATCCTTTGCGGCGTAGGTAGAAAGTCCCGCATCAGCCAGGGAGCGGCGCAGCAGCATATAGACACGGGGCGTTTCCCGTTCCGTGATCGGGGCTCCCAGGGCACAGGAGAATGTGCCCGCGGCTTCGGGAAAGTTAAGGCGCGCGTCTTTGGTCGCAAGCGTCCAGCGGGCCGTCCCGCGCAGGGCCAGGCCTCTCCGGCTGACCTCCTCATCGAGCGCCTGTGCGGCCGAGCCTTCGGCGGGAGGTGGGGGAAGAAGTCGCAGGCTGTTTGGGAGCTCCTGCGATTCCAAGTACCCGGCCAGGCTTCCCGGCCGTATCTCCGGCACTGCGGCAGGCTTACCCTGCCCGCTCAAAGCACTACATCCCGTGATGACTGTAATGCAGGACAGAGCAACGAGGGCTCTGACCTGCGCAGAGAGAATGTTGATCATGTTCAATTACCCTGACCCTCTCCAGATCGGAGTGCGGAATGTTCTGCACTTCCGCACCCCGATCCGCTACCTCCTGATCATGGCGATCAGCAGTGGCAATAAGGTTCGCAGCATTGCCTTCCCGGGTTTTCCCGGTCTTGTCTTCGATTCGCCTGCCCCTAATGCTGTCCGCCTCCCGAGGCGTCCTTCAGTTGATCAAGCACCCTGTCGAGATTGAAGGAGGCAGGTTTCTGACGGGGTGGGAATTCCTTGAAAGACTGGATCTGCTGAGCAACGAGCGCCTGTGCCCCGTAGAGCAGGTATGCGTGGCTGATCATCCAGTCGTAGTATGTGTTTGAATTCTGGTCGGCCCGCTCGAAAGGGTCGCGTCGCAGATTGAACATCTTGGGGATCCTGAGGTGGACGAAGGGTTCCGACCAGCAGGCAAGCTGCTTGGCCCGCTGTTCCATGAAGACAAGCTTCCAGTCGCTGTAACGCACGGCAACGAGCTGGCCGTCGTCATCGATGTAGATGAAGGACTCCCGGGGGCTCTCCTTGACCTGACCGGTGAAGTAAGGGAGCATATTTTGGCCGTCTATGCAGACCTTGAAGGTTTTCGCGCCCGCCTTGTGACCCTTGAGAAGCTTCGCCTTGATGTCGGTTTCGCCGGCGGCTGCGAGCAAGGTCGGCAGCCAGTCCTGGTGGGAGACGATGCCGTTGAGCATGATGCCCGCCTTGATCCTGGCGGGCCAGCGCACGAATGCCGGGACGCGCCAGCCTCCTTCCCAGTTCGTGTTCTTCTCGGACCGGAAGGGGGTGATCGCGCCGTCGGGCCAGGCGTTGTAGTGAGGGCCATTGTCTGTTGAATACATGACGATGGTGTTGTCTGCTATGCCCAGCTCGTCGAGCTTTGCGAGCATCCTGCCGACGTTCTCGTCATGGGCGACCATCACGTCGTTGTAGAAACCCTGACCGCTTTTCCCTTCGTGCTTTTCGGCGCGGTGTGTCCGGAAGTGCATCGCCGTCGTATTGTACCAGAGAAAGAACGGTTTGCCCGTCTTGTGGGTATCGGCAATGAACCGCAGGGCGTGTTCCGTGATCTCATCGTCGACGGTCTCCATCCTCTTCTTCGTGAGCGGTCCCGTATCTTCGATGCGGCCGTCAGCGTAACTGTGGATCACGCCCCTCGGCCCGAAACGTTTCTTGAACTCAGGGTCCTTCGGGTAATCGGGGTCTTCCGGTTCCTCCTCGGCATTGAGGTGGTAGAGGTTGCCGAAGAACTCGTCGAAACCGTGATTCGTAGGCAGGAACTCGTCCTTGTCCCCCAGGTGGTTCTTCCCGAACTGACCTGTTGCATACCCCAGGGGCTTGAGGAGTTCCGCGATGGTCGGGTCCTTGTCCGACAGACCGATGTCGGCCCCCGGCATCCCAACCTTGGTGAGTCCCGTGCGAACAGGGTTCTGCCCGGTGATGAAAGCTGCCCGCCCTGCGGTGCAGCTCTGCTGTCCGTAGTAATCGGTGAAGGCGATACCTTCATTGGCGATGCGGTCGATGTTTGGTGTCCGGTAGCCCATCTGGCCCCGGTTGTTGTAGCTGATGTTCCACCAGCCGATGTCATCGCCCCACAGGATAAGAATGTTCGGTTGTTTCTCGGCCATTTATTCCTCCTTGTTTGTTTTCTAAAGTTCTCCGCGTGCAATTATCGGGTGTGTGAATCCCTTCTCATTGTGAAGAACGTTCATAACCTCCCCTGCGCGCCGGCCGCGCCTGATCAATTCCGCCATTGCAGTCATGTGCCTGTCCGCGTGACGAAAGAAGGCCCTGTACCCCTCGCAAAGGTAGTTGAGCGGTGGTCCGCCATGGGGGGCCTCGACAAGCCGGTTCTTCGGGCATTCGCCGTTGCATACGGACAGGAACCGGCATTGCCGGCAGTACCATGAGAGTGTTGCCATCTTGTCCCGCCCGAACTTTCTCTGCTTTGCCGAGGCCGCAAGTTCGATCATCGGGGTATCCATGATGTTGCCGAGGAGATGATCGGGTTCCACGAAGTGGTCGCAGGAATAGAGGTCGCCGTTGTGTTCCAGGGCCATCCCGAGACCGCAGGTGCGTCCGAATATACAGACCGTTCCGGCCATACCGAGCCAACCCGCCAAAGCCCCATCGAAATTCAGAACGAAGGTCCGGCCCACATCACGCCTCACCCACTCGTCGAAGACCGCAACGAGGAATCGACCCCACTGGTCCGGCCTGACCGAGCGGTCCGTGACCATGCTGCCTTTCTGGAAACCGGTCTCGTTATCGCGCTCGACGATGGGGATGAACTGGATGTACCTGGCCCCGAGTTTGTCCCGGAAGAAGCGGTACACCTTCAGGGGGTGGTCGGCGTTCTTGCTGTTAACGGTGCAGAGGACGTTGAACTCCACCCTGTGTTTCTGGAGGAGTCTGGCTCCGCGCATGACCCGGTCAAAAGTCCCGTGCCCTGCCCTATCCTTTCTGTAGAGGTCGTGGAGATCTCCCGGACCGTCGAGACTGAGACCGACGAGAAAGTTGTTGCGGCGAAAGAGGCTGCACCAGTCGTCATTGAGGAGAACGCCGTTGGTCTGGAAGGTGTTTTCGATGCGGGTACCCGGGCATGCATAGTGCTTTTGAAGCTCAAGGGAACGCCTGAAGAACTCGAGGCCCATGAGGGTCGGCTCTCCTCCCTGCCAGGCGACGGTCACCGAGGGAACCTGGTGGGCCTCAAAAAGCTGCCGGATGTAGGCTTCATGGACCTCGTCGGACATCCGGAAATCGCTGCCCGGATAAAGCGTTGCCTTCTTGAGAAAGAAGCAGTAATCGCAGTGCAGGTTGCAGTCGGATCCTGAAGGTTTTGCCATGATGTGGAAAGCCCTCGGGGTGTTGTTATTGAGATTCATATTTCTTTGCCTCCCTTGATGAAAATTCCGTTCGGACAGGATTCAACGATGCCATGCACGTTAAAGAACGGGCCCTCGCGGCCAGGAGCGGAGAATACCGGCCAGGTGAAGGAAAATGTCCTAGAAGATACCTGTGTGCACGAAGGCGCTCACGACGGCCAGTAAACCGACTATGGTGATCAGGATCGCTACTATGAGCACGGGCAACGAGGAGGAGATACTGGTGCCGCCCATCTCCTTCATTTCACGGATATATCGAAAATGTTGCCAGGTGGCTACTATGAGAGATAATGTCCCGAGAATGATGAGGGTGACGCCGAGATTCCTCGCCCCGGTCCCGCGGCGGTGGATATCCAGGGTTTTCGACTCCTCCAGGTACTGGAAGAACTTGAAGATGGTGAAGCCGAAGCTGATCATCGAGAAGGCGGTCCGGATCCAGGCCATGAGCGTCCGGTCGTGGGCGAGACGCGTCCTCTCCAATGCAAGTTCGTCGGAGCTCAAGGGCTTTCGTTTATCCTGAGTGGGAGGAACCGCGTTTTCCACCACGATCATCACCTTCCCATGGTCTCTTTCGGGTAACCGGTACAGGCAGCAGCAAACCATCGAGCGCGAAAGCTTCGGGCAGGCTACCGCCCCTGGAGAGCACGGATCTCTTTCCCAAAAAGCCCGTCATCATGGCCTCGCGTAGTGCGCGATCGGCAAGCCGCTGTGATCGGCACAGACGGCTTGTTTCTCACGCGCCCCAATCCTGCGTCGAAATGGACTCGACTATCCTGAGGTCCTGCAGTTTCCCCAGCGTGTCCACTACGCCCATCAGCGCGTGGAACCGGTCGCTGTTCATGTATTCCACGAGCGCATCCTCCGAGTCCCACCGTTCCATCCAGAGAAAACAGTTCGGTATCGTCACGTTTTCGAGGAGGACCAGTTCGACGCACTGGATGCGGTTATTTCGGGTGCGGGAGAATGTCTCGAAGGATTCAAGGAATTCCCTCCTCTTCTCATTTCCTATCTGGATGCTTATCTCGAGGCCTATCATCTGAACCACCCGCACCGGTCTTGGGTACACACCCCCCTTTCCACACAAAGGGGTCTTACTTCTATGGTATATTGCTGTCCCATCTGTGTCTGTCGTGAAATCAGGCATTGTTGTGTAGCGTTTTTTTGCAGGGAGATTGTCGCATTACCAGTGACATATGGGTGAGGGGGTCATCCCTCGAGGGAAACATCAACGCAGAGAGAAGTTCTTAAGGTTGTATGCGCGGTCAGTCATCCCCACACTTTAAGCCTGGGCATCCCGTTCTGAAAGCGCGGTAAGATACTGAGGAGCCGGGGGACAAGTGATGTTGTGTACTGCTGGGGGCCGACGGCGAGCGTAAGGGGCGGACGAAAAAAGGTCCCGGGAGTTCCCGGGACCCTGTTCTCTTTGGTTGCGGGGACCGGATTCGAACCAGTGACCTTCGGGTTATGAGCCCGACGAGCTACCAAACTGCTCCACCCCGCTGTCGAATGCAATACTGTATAGGAAAAAGGCCACAAAGTCAAGGCCTAAAGCCCCGAGGAGGTCTTGCCGTCAAGACGCGCGAAGGTTAGAATTGGTAGAAAGAGACCTTGAGGAGGCCGTGATGGGATCAGAACGTGTCGTGTCTTCAGCGATTGTTGTTCTCCTGTTTTTCCTTGGGGCAGTCCTTGTCGGGGCCGCGGATTCCGGGGAGGCCCGGAGGTTGTTCGAGAGGAAGTGCAGTACGTGCCACAGCATCGAGAGACCGAAGTCGCAGGGTAAAACAAAAACCGGATGGCAGGCAACGGTGCTCAGAATGAAGAGGCACGGTGCCCGCCTTTCCGACGGGGATGCGGCGGCCATAGTGGACTATCTGGCCAGGACCTATCCGAAGAAATAAACGCCTAGGGTATGAACAACCGGATGATGGATATGATGATGCCCTGGAACAGGGAGATGACGGGGTTGAGTGCGCCCAAATAGAGAAGGCCGAGTATGATAAACATCCCGAAGGGCTCGAGGCGTTCCAGTTGATACCTGAGTTCGCCGGGCAGGAACCCCATGAGTATCTTGGATCCGTCGAGAGGAGGTATGGGGATGAGGTTGAAAGCGGCGAGCATTATGTTCACCCGGGCCGTGAAATAGAGCATTGTATGGAAGGAACCGAGATCGTAATTCTGGGTGAGGCGCATGAGGAGGAAAGCAATGAAGGCGAGGATGGTGTTTGCCGTGATGCCGGCGGCAGACACGAAGATCATGCCCTTTCGGAGGTCGCGCAGGTTGAGGAAATTGACGGGCACAGGTTTTGCCCACCCGAAACCGAAGATCAGAAGCGCGATGGTGCCGAAAGGATCGAGATGTTTTCTGGGGTCCAGGGAAAGTCTTCCCAGCCATTTTGCCGTGGGATCTCCCATCCTGTACGCCACCCATCCGTGCGCCAGTTCGTGAATGATGATGGAGTACAGGAGGGGGATGACGAGAAGAAGAAACGTCAGGGGGTCGCGAAAGAGAAGTTGGATAAGTCCCATGGTGAAGTGAGATACAATATTCCACAGATGGCCGGGGATTGCAAATAAATTTGAGAAGTATCTACAGATAATCTGTTCTATTATAACAAGATATTTGACAAAAATCGGGTGCCATGATAATAAGAGATTTGTTTGCCGTGTGCGAAACAGGAATACAGATCCAGGTACGGGGAAAGCCAGGTAATGAGCACCGATCCAGAAAAAGATGCTGGATCCAGCATCACTCGGAAGGATATTTTTCGCGATGCGCCTGATTTTGAAGTAGCCGACGCCTTCGGCGTCACCCTCGCCCTGCGGTTTCGGAACTTCATGATCCGGCATCTCGAGCTGGTCTTCGTCCTGCTCATCGCCATACTCGTTTGCGCGATTTTCTTCATTCTTCCTTACAGGTTCGCCTTTCTCAACCTCTTCTACCTCCCTGTCCTTCTGGCCGCGTACATCCTGGGAAAACGCAAGGCCTTCTACGCATCCCTCAATATAATTGTTATCGTGGGCGTTACGGCGATAATCAGGCCTGAATGGTTCGCGGTGGGGGGCAATGTTACCAGCACACTCATCATGATAATCATCTGGGGTGGTTTTCTCGTCCTCACCAGCGCCGGCATAGGGTCACTGCAGGAGAAGCTCGCGAAGGGTTTCGAGGAAACGAGGCGGCTTTACGAGGAATTGAAGCGCAGCCGCGTGGCCGAGGAGATGAAGGAGAAGGTCGAGAAAACGCTCTACACCACCATGGACCCCGTCGTGGCGAAGCTGGCCACGGAAGGGAAACTCCGGATAGAGAAGCGCGAGATCAGCATCATGTTTTGCGATCTCACGGACTTCACCGCCTATTCCGATCAGAACCCCCCCGACATCGTCCTTGACGAACTGAACCGTTTCATCGGCTCCATCGAGCCCGTGATAGAGCTCTTTCGCGGGCACATAGACAAGTACATGGGAGACGGTGTCATGGTCGAGTTCGGCGCGCCCATCGATTACGCCCAGCACGCCCTCATGGCCGTCCTGGCGGCAATAAAGATGCAGGAGAGGATTAGGGACATCGGGCTTCCCTGGAAGATGCGTATCGGGATCGCGACGGGATACACTATCGTGGGAATGATGGGTGTACACCGGCAGGCGTACAGCGCCATAGGCGACCGTGTGAACGTGGCGAAGCGCCTCGAGGAGATCTGCGAGCCCGAACGAATTTACGTGGACGAGTATACGTATACCTTCGTCGAACCGTTCGTGAACGTGAAGAAACTGCGCAACATGGGATACAGCCGCCAGAGCGACAAGGCCCTCCTGGAGGAACTGAGGGTCCTCGAGCACAACCTGGCCGAGGAAGGAGAGAGCGCGGAGCTTCTCTACCAGATGGGGAAGGCACACTTCGGCCTTCATGATGCCTCCGCGGCCATTGTTTGTTTTGAGCGTGCCCTGGCGCTCGACCCCGATTCCACTGACCTGAGGCTTGCCTACGCCGACGCCAACCTCAAGAAGGACGAGTTTGAAAAGTTCCAGCTCAAGGGCAAGCTTCACAAGATCGCCGTCTACGAGGTCAAGAATATAAAGAGCCGATGGCACGATCACACCGTTATCCCCCGGGCCCTATCGGAGCGGTACAGGGATGCGGAGGCCGGGGTCAAGGTGCCGGTGGACCTTGTCCTTGCCGTCGAGTCTCTGGACGGTTCCATAGGGCGCGGGCTTCTCGTGGGAATGCTTTCCTACGCGCTGGCGGACAGTCTCAATCTCAACGAGGACCTGAAGGGGACCATATTACAGGCGGGATTCCTTCAGGACATAGGTAAGGAGGCCATACCCCACCACATCCTGAACCGGCAGGCCAGCCTCACGGAACAGGAGATCAAGTTCGTGGAGAAATACGTCCTTGAAAGTGTCGCGTCCCTGAAGAGGCTTGGCTACGTCAACGGCCAGTTCCTGGAGATCGTCAAGCATCACCACGAGCTATGGAACGGCAACGGTTACCCCGACGGCCTCAAGGGCGAGGAGATACCCATCGGCGCACGCATAACGGCGGTCGCCGAGGCATACAGCGCCATGACATCGTGGCGTCCCTACCGCGGCCCCTGGGACGTTCGCCTTGCACTAAACGAGATCAGGAAGAACACGGAGAAGGGTTTTTACGATCCCCAGGTTGTCGACGTGCTCTTCGAGATCCTCAAGTTCGACACTTCGTTTGTCAATGCCGACCAGGTCTCGTCACTGAGCAACAGGTAAGAACTAAGGCAACGTGGCGTAAACCTCTCATCCCCAACAGGAGCATCCCAAGGACCCTGCCCTCCGAGGGGGTGGCGATATCCGCCGTACGGACAACTGTCATAAATCCCTGTGGTATCTTCCTGGCGTGTGGTGAGGACATATCTCATGTCCCTGTGAGCGTACATCGTCAATCGGGAGACATAAGGATTATGAAATAGGCTGATGGCGGGAAACGGGTGCGGAAGAACCCTTTGCCGCCGTGTCGAGGATGCCGTGTATTCCTGTGGTTCCTCGTTGTCACGGGCGCTGTCCCGTGCCTTCCCTTTCTCGCCGTGGGGCGGATCCCGCGCCGAGCCGGGGCGCGTCCGTCGAGACGGCGATGCGCGACGGAAGGTGGAGAGCGCTTCTTGCCGTCCCTCCCATTACGGCCCGGTAGGTGTTTACTCGACGGTCACGCTCTTCGCGAGGTTCCGGGGCTGGTCAACGTCAGTGCCGAGAAGGTTCGCCATGTAGTAGGCCATGAGCTGGAGGGGTACTATGGAGAGAATCGGCTGAAGCTCATAGATGCTCTCGGGAACGACGAACAGCGCGTCCACCCTGCCGGCCATGTCGTGGCGGGTGTCGTCGGTAAAGAGAAGGACCTTTCCCTTGCGCGCCAGGACCTCTTCCATGTTGGAACAGGTCTTCTTGTATGTCTGGTCTCTCGGCGAAACGAAAACAATGGGCATGTTCTCGTCTATGAGGGCTATGGGGCCGTGTTTCATCTCCCCGGCCGCGTATGCCTCCGCGTGAATGTAAGAGATCTCTTTCAGCTTCAGGGCACCCTCGAGGACGGTCGGGAAATTGATGCCCCTGCCGAGGTAGAGGAAGTGCCGGTAGTGCATGTTCTCGCGGGCGTTGTCTTCGATGGAGGAGCTGGCATCGAGTATCGTCTGGATCTTGTGGGGGACCTTTCTGAGCTCACCGATAAGGCGCCGGACATCATCATTGTCGAGCGCGCCAAGGCGTTTACCGAGGTAGAGCATGAGCATGAAGAAGACACAGACCTGCGTGGTGAAGGCCTTTGTCGAGGCGACCCCTATCTCGGGTCCTGCGTGGGTGTAAATGACGCTGTGGCATTCCCGTGAAAGGGTGCTGCCCAGAACGTTGCATATGGCAAGGGTGTGAAGCCTCCTCTTCTTCGCCTCTTTCATGGCCGCTATCGTGTCTGCGGTCTCGCCCGATTGCGAGACGAGTATGACGAGATCGTCCTTGCCGAGGATGGGGTCACGGTAGCGGAATTCCGACGCGATATCGGTTTCCACGGGTATCCTGAGGTTTGCCTCGAAGATATGCTTTCCTATGAGACAGGCGTGATACGAGGTTCCGCAGGCGACCATCCAGATCTTTCTCACTTTCGTGATGTCCGGAAGGTCGAGTTCTTCGAAGAGTATCTCACCCTCTTCCTGCTGTATCCTTCCGATCAGCGTGTCCGATATGGCCCTCGGCTGCTCGAAGATCTCCTTGAGCATGAAATGCCGGTAGCCGCCCTTCTCCGCCATGGCGCCCGACCACTGGACCGACCGGGTCTCCCGCTCCACCTCGTCGCCGTCGAGGTTTGTTATCCTCAGGGTGCCTTTCTGGATGACCGCGATATCGTCGTCCTCGAGGAAGATGAACCTGTTGGTCCTATTGATTATAGCCGGGGCATCGCTGGCGATGATGAACTCCTTGTCTCCAATGCCCACGAGCAGAGGGCTCTCCTTCTTCGCCGCGATGAGGATGTCCTCCCCTTCCCTGATAACACCCACCGCATAGGAGCCCTTGAGCATCCTCAAGGCTGCCCTGACCGCCCCTTCGAAGCTTCCCGCCTTGCTGAGCAGGCTGGCGATGAGATGCGGGATGACCTCCGTATCCGTATCCGATGTGAAGGTGTGCCCTTCCTCTTTCAGGGTCTCCTTCAGTTCGAGGTAGTTCTCTATGATCCCGTTGTGAACCACGGTGATATCAGCGGCCTTGTGGGGATGGGCATTGCGCTCCGAGGGAACGCCATGGGTCGCCCACCTGGTGTGGGCCAGACCCATGGAGCCGTTAAATCCGTCGTCGCCGATGGCCTCCGCGAGGTCGCTGACCTTGCCCTGTCTGCGGGCGAGCCTGACGGTGCCATTGTTCCAGATGGCTATCCCTGCCGAGTCGTAGCCCCGATACTCCAGACGCCTGAGGGCTTCGATGAGAATGTCCCGTGCCCCTTCCCTACCCTGATAACCGACAATACCGCACACTGTTGTCTCCTCCTTCCACGTCCTTACATCTTTCTTTCAATGACCATGTCCTGCTTGAACCGCGAGAGAGCGCCTATCCTGACGCCCTCCTTGGCCTCGACGCCTTCGAGGAAGGCGAGGCCCACAATGGTTACATTGTTGCCTATCCTGCAGTTCCTGATGATCGATGAAGGTCCGATGTAGACCCCTTCCCCGATGACGGTGGCCCCCTCGAGGTGAGAGTGGGGAGCGATGACCGTGTCATGGCCTATCACGACATCGTTCTCCACGTAGATGTCGGTGCCGAGGAACGTTACCCCTCTCGTCATGTGCCGCTCGTTGATCCGCTGCCTCATCACCGTGTTCGCCTCGAGAAGACCCTTCATGGTATTGACGCCGAGGACCTCCTGGGTACGGGGGCAGAAGAAGCCCTTCGCGTGGCTGCCTCTCTCCCTGGCGATCTTGCAGATGTCCGTGAGGTAGTGCTCGCCCTTGTTGTTGCCGGTATCGATGAGTTCGACAAGCCCGAGGTCCCCGAAAGGGATGTAGCAGATCCCCGTGTTTATCCTCTGGATCAGCTTCTCCTCGGCGGTCGCATCGGCATCTTCCCGGATGTGGGCGATCATATCACCATCCATCACCATCCGGCCATAGCCGGAAGGGTCGGCGACATCCGTCGTCAGGAAGACGATCGAAGACGAGGCCCGGCAGAATTCGAGAAAGTCGACAAGCGTGGACCTCTCGATGAGGGGAACGTCACCGAGGAGGACGAGGACATCGTTCCCTGCGAGGTGTGAGCGGGCCGATGCCAGGGCATCGGCCGTGCCCCTTTGTTCTTTCTGGACGGCCGTTACCACGTCCTTTCCCCGAAGATAGTCCTCGACCATCTCCCGACCGTAGCCGGTGACGACGATGACGCGGGCGGGTTCGAGGCTCCGGGCGGCATCGACAACGTATCCCAGAAGGGGTTTTCCCATGATCTTATGCATTACCTTGGGTTTGCGGGAGACCATCCGTTCCCCCTTCCCTGCGGCGAGGATGACAATATCAAGGTCCTTCATCTGCACTCTTCTCCTTTTTTCCGAAGGACCGGGCGATGACGATGCTCAGTTCGTAGAGACCCCATAGGGGCATCGCGACGAGTATCTGGCTCACCGGGTCCGGCGGTGTTATAATGGCGCTCAGGACGAACGCCCCCAGGACAGCGTACCTGCGCTTCCTTGCCAGGAAGCGGTAGTTCAGGATCCCAACCTTTGCAAGAAAATAGGCGACAAGGGGGAGTTCGAAGAGGAACCCGAAGATGACAAGGAGTTTGAGGGTGAGGCTGACGTACCCCTTGAGGTCGGGCATGGGGATGACGAAGTCCGAGGCGTAGCTCACGAAGAAGCGGTAGAGGTTGGGCATGACGATGAAGTAGCAGAAAATCACTCCTACCGCGAAAAAGAGGCTGCCCCAGAAGATAAGGGGATAAACATATCTTCTTTCCTTCTCGTAGAGGCCGGGAGAAACGAACATCCACATCTGGTGAATGATCACGGGTGATGCGACAGTGACAGCCGTGAGTATCCATATCTTGAAATAGGTGAGGAATGCCTCCGTGACCCCTGTAAAGATGAAATTGCTGCCCGGCGGCATGACCCTTTTGAAAGGTTGGAGAAGGAAGGTGTTGACCCTGTCCCGGAAAAAATATGTCAGGACGAATGCCACGCACACGGACAGGAGGGAAACGACCAGCCGCTGCCGCAGTTCCTTGAGGTGTGAGATAAAGGGTTGTTTTTCGTCTGGGTTTATTTTCCTGGCCATGGCAAGGCTGGCGTCGTCTGTTCGCCCCGGGAAGCGATCGGGCTCGCAATTACCCCCTCAAATTGCCGTATCCGCCGGGCTCGCCTGTGCCCGGCTGACCCTGCGGGCTTTCCTGGAGACCTTGCTCAGCCTCCGCTGCCTGTTCCTTTCTTTGTTCATCGGGTTCCTGAACCGCCGGAAACTCGACAATGTCGGGTTCATCGGCACCATTCGTCTCGGCCGCGAAGGACGCATCCGCGCCCTCCGGCCCGATGCCATCGGCCCCACCGCCTTCGGTCGCTTCCGTTGTTTGCATCTCTTCGGTCTTCCGGGGCTCCTCGAAGTCGTCCGCTGTCACCTCTTCGAATGACTGTTTGACATCGTCGGTCATGTTCTTGACCTGGTGCAGGGCCTTGCCTATGGACCTGGCAAGCTCGGGCAATTTCTTGGGCCCTACGACCAGCAACGCCACGATCATAATGATAATGAGTTCCGGGAGTCCAATGCCGAACATTGGGGATAAATTATCACAAAAGCACTGGTCTTAAAAGAGAATTGTGCCCTCATCCCCGGTACTCCCTGAGGGCCTGGAGGTCTTCGTAATTCCCCCGGAACAGATGGGAGCAGCCATTGACATCATTGTTGGCGTGTATTAACCTGAAACCAGAATCGTCGCGATATGCAGTTGAATTTATAGAAAAAGGGAGGCGCACATGGCTGAAAGAGTTCAGGTATACAAATGTGATATCTGCGGAAACATCGTGGAAGTGCTCCACGCAGGAAAGGGAGAGCTCGTCTGTTGCAATGAGCCCATGAAGCTGCTTACGGAGAATACCGTCGATGCTTCAAAAGAGAAGCATGTGCCGGTCATCGAAAAGGGAGCCAATGGGATCACGATAAAGGTGGGCAGCGTTGCACATCCCATGGAAGAGAAACATTATATAGAATGGATCGAGGGGGTTGTCGATGGGGCCGTCTATCGCCGGTTCCTCAAGCCGGGTGAGGCACCGGAGGCCTTCTTTCCCATCCAGGGCGATTCCGTGACGGCGAGGGAATACTGCAACGTTCACGGTCTGTGGAAGAGCTGAGGCGGAGGGAGCGATGAAAAGCGTAAAGGGAACGCGCACCGAAAAGAACCTCCTCGCGAGTTTTGCCGGGGAGTCGCAGGCAAGGATGAGGTACACCTATTTCTCGTCTCAGGCAAAAAAGGATGGCTTTGAACAGATATCCTTCATTTTCGCGGATACCGCGGACAACGAAAAGGAGCACGCGAAGCGCTTTTTCAAGTTTCTTGAAGGGGGTGAAGTGGAGATCACCGCCTCCTACCCCGCCGGCATCATAGGAAACACGGCGGAGAACCTGAGGGCCGCCGCGGCCGGTGAGAACCTGGAGCACTCCGTTCTCTACCCCGAGGCAGCGAAGGTGGCTGACGAGGAAGGTTTTGGGGAGATAGCCAAGGTCTTCCGGGAGATAGCCAAGGTGGAAAAGGAGCACGAGAAGCGTTATCTCAGACTTCTGAAGAACGTGGAGACGGGACAGGTTTTCAAGAAACCCTCCGTTGTGAAATGGCGCTGCAGGAACTGTGGATACGTTTACGAGGGAGCCGAGGCTCCTGACCCTTGCCCGGCTTGCGACCACCCGCAGGCGTACTACGAGCTTCTGGCTGAGAACTATTGATATAAGATGTAACGGGTTGGAGTGTGCGGGACGAGGCCTTTGTCCGTCCCGTTCCGCGCACACCGACTTTTCCCTTATTTTTCCTTGACATAGAACATTTTCATCTGGTACCTTTCTTTGCATTAGACAAATCCAGAAGAATCAAGGAGATTTGCGGCACAAACCCGTCGTTTTATGATATTATCTTCCTGCCCAGCTGCACCCGAGGCGGAGCAGGAGCTGCCGGATGAGATGAGGGGGATGCCGTCAGAGAACGTTCATGAAGATAGCCGGAATACAATTCGCCTGCACCAGGGACAAGGACAAGAACGTCAACACCGCGACCAAGCTTCTCAATGTAGCCCTTAACGAAAAGGCAAAGATCGTCTGCTTTCAGGAACTTTTCAACCAGTACTGGTTCCCGAAAGACCGGGACGATGCGGCCTTTACCCTGGCGGAAGATGCCGGGGGCGATACCGTCAATCTCTTCAAATCCCTTCTGAAAGGCACCGACACGGTCATCGTTCTGCCCATCTTCGAGAAGGTCGAGGACCGCTATTACAATTCGACGGTGGTGATCGAAGGCGACAGGACGCTCGGGATATACAGGAAGCTTAACGTGACGGATATCCCGCTGTGGGAAGAGAAATTCTACTTCGCGCAGGGGGACAGGGGGCTACCCGTCTTCGAGACCAGCCATGCCAAGTTTGGCATACAGACATCGTGGGACAATTTCTTCCAGGAGGGTACAAGGATACTGGCGCTCAAAGGTGCCGACATCGTGTTCGCGCCTACCTCGTGCGCCTTCAAATCCCAGCACATCTGGCAGAGCGTCATCTCTTCCAACGCCATCACCAACGGGGTGTATGTCATGCGTGTGAACCGTGCGGGCAGCGAAGACGCCCAGGATTTCTACGGCATGAGCTTTTGTGTTAATCCCGAAGGGGAGTTGATCGGCGGACCGACGGGCAGGTCCGACACGGTCCTTCTTGCCGACGTGGACCTGGACCGGCTGAAGCTCATCCGCCGGGAGTGGCCCATACTGAAAGGGATGAAGCCCGGACTATACGGAGAGATACTTGGAGGTAACCTGTGAGCGACGAACCTACCCTCTGCGTGGTTTGCGCATGGCGTGAGGAGTGCAAGAAGAAATATCTTCACGGAAAAGACGTATCCCTGCGGTGCCCCGACTTCACACGAGACCTTCAGATAAAAAAGGACAAAACGGATGCTGAGATCGATAGCGGCAAAGATAATAAATAATGGTATAGAGGATGCACAACGCTCCGGTTCGATACCCCCCGATGCAAGACTTAATTTCATCATCGAGACGCCCCGCGAGGAAGGGTTCGGCGACTACTCTACGAACGTCGCCTTCATTCTCGCCCCGCAACTGAAGAAGAAGCCCCTCGACATCGCCACTATGCTCGTGGAAAGGATGCAGGGGTCCGACCTTTGCCAGTCCGTCACCGTCGCCGGCGCTGGTTTCATTAATTTCTCCCTCAGGGACGCCCTTTGGCAGCAGCTCCTTAGAGATACGGCCTCCAAGGGGATCGAGAGTCTCTATCCCGATGTCGGCGCCGGGCGAAAGGTTCTCATCGAGTTCGTCAGCGCCAATCCGACCGGTCCCCTGCACATCGGCCACGGCAGGGGCGCGGCGGTCGGCGACGTCCTGGCCAACCTTCTGGGGAAGACGGGGCACACCGTGGGGAGGGAGTACTACATCAACGACGCGGGCCGGCAGATCAGGACCCTTGGGAGGTCGACGTTCCTGAGGCTCAAGGAACTCAAGGGCGAGACGGTGGAATACCCGCAGGACCTGTATCAGGGCGATTACGTTCGGGAACTTGCCCACAAGGTCATCGATGAAGGGATCGCGGTGCCTGCGGGGGAGGAAGAGGCCATCGACTTCCTGGCGGTTTACGCGAGTTCCCACATCATGGATGGCATCAAGAACGACCTTGCCGAGTTCGGTGTGAGTTTCGACAATTTTTTCCTGGAGTCGTCGCTCTATGCCTCAGGTGTTGTCGATGAGACCCTTGCCATCCTCAGGGATGGCGAGATTGCTTTCGAGCGGGACGGCGCATTGTGGTTCAAGACCAGTCTTTTCGAGAAGGACGAGGACAGGGTCCTTGTCAAGTCCGACGGGGAGAACACCTATTTCACATCCGATATCGCCTATCACCTCAACAAGTTCAAGCGTTCCTACGAGGTCCTCGTTGACATCTGGGGTTCGGACCACCATGGCTACATCCCCCGCCTCAAGGCGTCCGTTCAGGCCCTGGGGAGGAAGAAGGAGAACCTGAGATTCCTTCTCATCCAGTTCGTCACCCTCATCAAGGAAGGCAAGCCGGTGGGAATGTCGACGCGCTCCGGGGAGTTCACGACACTCAGGGAGGTTCTGGACGAGGTCGGCCGCGATGCATGCCGCTTCTTCTTTCTCATGCGCAAGAGCGATGCCCACCTTGAGTTCGACCTTGACCTGGCAAAGAAGACATCCAACGAGAACCCTGTCTATTATGTCCAGTACGCCCACGCGAGGATCGAGAGCATCTTCCGGAACGCCCGTGAGGCAGGGATCGACACGGACAACCTTGCCGGCGCAGACTGTACCCTTCTGACCCTGAAGGAAGAGCTTGACCTTATACGGTGGATAACGCGCTACCACAGTGTCCTTGAAGGCAGCGCCAGGAGCCTCGAGCCTCACCGTGTCACGTTCTATCTCATGGAACTCGTCGGACGGTTCCATAGTTACTATAACAAGACCAGGGTCCTTGGCAGCGACGCAGAGGTGACCCGTGCCCGCCTTCTCCTCCTATCCACGCTTCGGGGGGTTATCAGGGACGGCCTTGGTCTCGTTGGCGTCTCGGCACCCGAGAAGATGTGAGGGCGTGTCCGGAACGGCCCAGCACGCCCTGGCACATGGCGGAAACAGGTTATAAGGAGCGTTAATGGAAAAGAAGAAGACCAAGACCAGAGAGTACATTGAATCGATCCTCATCGCCGCCCTCATAGCCCTCCTCGTGAGGAGTTTCGTGATCCAGGCGTACAAGATACCCTCCGGTTCGATGGAACCTACCCTGCTCGTCGGGGACCACCTTCTCGTCAACAGGATGAGTTACGTGGTCAAGATACCTGTTGTCGATACCGTTCTTTTCAGCACGGGGAAACCGAAACGCGGGGACATCATCGTCTTCCGGTTCCCGGAGGATCCCACAAAGGACTACATCAAGCGCGTCATAGCCACCGGGGGCGAGACGGTGGAGATCAGGAACAGGTCTATATTCATCGACGGAAAGAAGATAAAGGATGTTTGGGGACACTTCAGGTCCGACTCTGTCTCGCGCGGCTTCCTGCCTTTCATCGACAAGGACAATGTCCCGCCCATCAAGGTGCCCGAGAACTGCTATTTCGTGATGGGCGACAACAGGGACAACAGCCTCGACAGCCGCTACTGGGGGTTTGTCGAGAAACGCCACCTTGTCGGCAAGGCCCTGATCATTTATTTCTCCTGGGACAGCAACGCGATGAGCGCCCTGCAATACGTCCGGTGGTCGCGCATCGGCTGGCTCATAAAGTAGGCTTCAATGCGACCATCCTATGATTAGATTTCCCATCGATTCTATGCTATTATTCAAGGTGATGAGAATACCGGTACTCTTCGTCTCATTCCTGCTCCTTTTTTGCACCCACCTCCATTCAGCCACGTATTCCGATTCTGTCTACTTCTTCCTCAGGGGGTATTTCAGTGAAGGACTGGGAAACTATGGCGACGCGCAGGAGTATTATCAGAAGGCCCTGAAGGACAACCCCGACTCCGCGGAGATCAGGACATCCCTCGCCTCCCTTTTCGTCAAGAGGGGGGAGCTTGGGAAGGCGGAGGAACTTCTCAACGAGGCCATCGTGCTTAACCCTGCGAACCGGGTCGCCCTCATGATCCTGGCCGGTATCAATGCCTCGAAAGGCATTACGTACAGGGCCAAGGCACTCTACGAGCAGTGCATAGAACTGAACCCCGAGGACACCGAGGCCTACATGTACCTGGGTTCCATCTACATCGGGGAAAAGAAGTACAAAGACGCGATCACCATCTATGAAAAGGTGCTTGCCTACGACGATGACAATATCATCGCCCTTTACTATATCGGCCGGCTCTACGGTGAAGCGAAGGACTACGACAAGGCGAAGGCCTACCTGGCTAAGGTCCTGGAGATAAAGCCGAACTTCACCCCCGCCCTTCTCGACCTTGCCACGATATACGAGATCGAGGGCAATCTGGAGAAGGCCATCGAGTATTACCAGGATGTTATTGCCAACGACCCGAACGACAAGAAGGCACGCTCGAGACTGGCAACCATATTCATACGGCAGAAGGAATACGACAAAGCCATAGGCAAGTTCGAAGAGTTATCCGACATGGACCGCCAGGACCTTTCTTTAAGGATCCGCATCGGCCTTCTTCACTATGAAAAGGCGCGTTACGACGAGGCCATACAGGAATTCAATATGGTCCTCGCCAGCAAGCCCGACAATTACACTGTGAGGATATACCTTGCCATGTCCTGGAGGGAAAAGGGGGATGTGAAGAAGGCCCTTGAAGAACTCGGCAAGATCGACCCGAAGGCGGAGGAGTTCCTTACGGCACTGAAACAGATGACCCTGATCTACATCAAATCGGGGACGATAGATGAGGGCATAAAGGCAATAACGCGCTACCTGCCGGGCATGGACAGGAAGCCTGAGCTGTATATCCTTCTGTCCATGCTCTACGAAGAGAAGAACGATCTCGCCGCAGGCATCAGGGCCCTTGAAGAGGCGCGGCGGATAGAGCCGAATAACCTCGAAGTTCTGTACCAGATAGGTATGCTTTACGAGAAGAAGGGCGAATCGGAAAAGGCCCTTGCCATTATGAACGACGTGCTCACCATCGACCCGGAATATCCCAACGCACTCAATTTCGTGGGTTACTCCCTGGCGGAAAAGGGTATCCGGCTCGACGAAGCCGAGGCGATGATACGCAAGGCCCTGACCAAGCGGCCCGATGATGGGTACATCATCGACAGCCTCGGCTGGGTGTTCTACAAAAAGGGTAACCTGAAGGCCGCCCTGCAGGAGATACGCAAGGCGAGCAATCTCATGCCCGAGGACCCGACCATTCACGAACACCTGGGGGACATCTACTCGGCCCTTAAGGATTACGACAAGGCGGTCCATCACTACCAGAGATCGGTGACCCTTGAGAAGGACCCCTCGAAAAAGAATTCCGTCGAGCAGAAACTCAGGATGATAAAAGAGAAGAAATGATGCGAAAGAGCGTCATCCTTCTTGTACTGGTACCCTTCCTGCTTCTTGCCTGTTCTCATGTGGCGAGAAGACCCGCGTCCGTTTCCTGGCCTGAGAATTTTGACTATCTCACTGCTCTTTGCGAGATCGATGTCATGCTCAAGACGCGGCAGTACACGGGTGACATGTCCTTGAGGGTCGTGTACCCGGACAGGCTCTTTCTTGAGGTCTACGGGCCTTTCGGCAACACCGTCCTCTCCGTTGACCGGTCCTCGGAACATTTTAGCATGAAGACGGCCGATGAGGATATCGCTGATGAGAACGAGTTCTACAGGCTTTTTCGTATACGGATCGGGGACATAATCGAAGATCTGACCCTGAAGGGACCCCTTCAGAGCTCCTCGGACGGCATCCTTGTCAGGGAACGTCCGGAATACACGGTCCATTACTATCTGGACGACAACCAGAGCAGGATCTGCTGGAAGGTTTCTGAAGGAGATCTTTGTATCAAGTTCCTGGAGGTCAACTTTTCCCGGGAGATATCGCTTGGAAAAAGTGATAGCGGGAAGAAGTGATTCCTATGAACCGCAGGAGATAAAGAGTTTCCTGGAAGAAGGACTCCGGCGGATCGACCTTGGCCTCGCGGGACGCAGGGTCCTCGTCAAGCCTAACCTCCTTGCCTCGAAGGCGGCCGACAGGGCCGCAACCACACATCCGGCCTTTCTTCGGGTCCTCATCGAACTCCTCATGGACCATTCATGCACGGTGTATCTCGGGGACAGCCCGGGATATGAGTCCCTGGAAAGGGTGCTCAGGAATGGCGGCTATCTTGATATGCTCGGTGCACTTGGCGTGCGCGTGGTTCCTTTCACCGGGGAGGTGGCGAAGAAGGGAAGTGGCATATCACCCTACAGGGATTTTGTTTTCGGTGAAGATCCCGACAAGTACGATGCCGTCATCAACGTGCCCAAGCTCAAGACGCACGGCATGATGGGAATGACCCTTGGCGTCAAGAACACCTTTGGTTTCATACGCGGCTTCGCCAAGGGGCGATGGCACCTTCGCGCCGGAAGGGACAGGGACCTTTTCGCCTCGATCATAGTTGACATTCATCGGATCGTCTCCCCGACGGTGACGATCCTCGACGGGATTCTGGGCATGTGCGGCGACGGCCCGTCAAACGGTGACCCCGTGGCCTGCGGCATAGTCGCCCTGGCACGGGACGCCTTCGCCCTCGATGCCTTCATCGGAGGCCGCCTGTGTCCCGGCCTGGAGCTGCCCGTTACCGCCTGCGCGGAACGTCACGGTCTCATCCCCCCTTACGAGGTGATCGACCTTGGCCTACCCCCTGCCCCGGCTCATTTCCCCATGCCCCGGGCATGTGCTGCGGATTGGAACCTGCCCCGCCCCCTCAAGAGACTCCTCAAGAACGTTCTGGTCAAGAAACCAAAGGTTGATCAAGCGGTCTGTCGACTGTGCGGAGTGTGCGTCGAAGTCTGCCCGGCCCGTGCCATACGTCTTGGTGAACGGTGCCCCGTTTTTGACTACCGCGCGTGCATCCGCTGTTATTGCTGTCAGGAGATGTGTCCCCACGGGGCGATAAGGACGTAAAAAACAGTTCCAGGTCTCGGGTTCCAGGTTTCAAGTAAAAGAAACAGAGGGAAAGTGTAAAGGTTCATATAAAGGTTCCGAGAGGTTGTCGGGGAGGCGGGGTCGGGCAGGTCACGGCCCGGCTTTGCGGGAACTGCTTTCTCCAGCGTGGGGCCTGTGACCTGCGATCTGTGACGGGTTCTCTACTTTCCTGATACCTTTACGGGGATCTTCTTTGCTTCCTTGAGGGCTTTCTCCGTCTTTGGAATGGTAATGGAGAGAACACCCTTCTTGTAATTGGCTTTGGCACCCTCCACATCTACCTCCACGGGAAGAGGGATGGTTCTTGTGAAAGAGCCGTACATCCGTTCCATCCGATGATAGCTACTGCCCTTCTCCTCGGTCTCGTCCCTCTTTTCCCCCCGAATCGTCAGAGAGGTCTGCGTGACAGACACGTCGATATCCTTCTCGTCCATGCCGGGCAGTTCCACCGTCACCCTGAGATCCTTGCCGCTGTCCGCGACGTCGATGCTCGGGTTGAACATAGGAGCTGTTGCGCCGAAAGAACTGACACCAAACCCGGAAAGGAAATTGTCGAACAGCCTGTCGATGTTACTCCTCAACGACAAAAGGGGGTTCTCTTCCGGTAGCCGGGCGTTGTCCTGCGCTCTCTTCGCCAACGGTGAAATTCTTTTTGTCGTCATGATCGTACCTCCTGTGCGTCTCACGTCATGGTTCATCCCGCCTTGACGGCGATCTTTCTCATCTTCGGAACATCGTTCTTGGGCATGACCAGTCTGAGAACACCATTCTTCACTTTTGCCTGGATCTGTTCCCTGTTGATCTCGCCGGATATGGTGAAGATCCTCTGAAAGTCGCCCACTCCGTATTCCGCATGGATGAGCTTCATCTTCTCGGGTATCTTCCAGTCAACCCTTCCATAGATGGTCAGGACGTTGTCATCCAGTGTCACCTCCACGGAGTTCTCGTTGACTCCGGGCATGTCGGCGATAACGACGATCTTGTCCTTGCCTTCCATGATGTCGACATCGGGGTTGTAAACCTTGCCTGCCCGGGTCCTCTCCACCACCTCGGTCTCTACGGCTTCTTTCTTCTGTATATCCTTGGTCTTGTCAGCCATTGCGCACCTCCTTACGCGGATTTGATGGCGATCTTCTTCGGTTTTTCGGCCTCCGACCGGGGCAGCCTGATCGACAGGATGCCATTGGAGAAGTCGGCCAGCACCCTTTCCGCATCGATCGTAAAGGGAAGTTCGATGGCTTTGCTGAACTGGCCATACCAGCGCTCGCGACGATGATAGGAACTGCCTTCCTCCACCTGATCGGGTTCTCTGGCACCCTTGAGTATGAGGGTTTTGCCCATGACCGAGATGTCTATCCCACCCGCCTCGATGCCCGGGATCTCCGTTGTTACCAGGGTCTCCTCCCCGTCGCTCCATATGTTAACGGCGGGAAAATCACCTGTTGACGGCGAGACAAACCTGGACAAGACACGGTTCATCTCGTTTTCGATCCGCTGGAACTCGGACCACGGGTCAAGACCTCTGCCAAACATGCCAAAACCATCTGTCCACAACATGATATCGACCTCCTTGACAAGTATTTCTTCTTTGTGAAATTAATCTGTTCACTCTCAGATTTTTTGTCAAGTGGCAGGGAAGGTTTGTAAGTGAATGAATCTAATCAGATTATTTCTGCGGCTGCAGATGGGGAAAATGCGTTCGGTGTTGCAGGTTTCCTGTCTGAAGGGTGAGCGACAGATACGGAAGGATCTGCGCGCAAGGATTCGGGAACGTCGTCCTCAGAGCTCGACCTGCTCGTAGTCCTCGCCGTCGAAGACGAAGCTTCTGTCGATCTCGGTATCGTGCAGACTCCGCCGTATGTCGGTCGCATCGCCATCAAGCCTGATACACATGCCGCAGTCAGAGCTCAGGTTCCTTGGCACCGGTACGAGCTCGTGCCGCACACCCTGTTTCTTGAGTATCTTCTCCACGCGCAGGACTTCGTGGATCGAACGAAATAGAAGTATGAAGACCCTATTCCTCGGCAATTTCCCTCACCGCCTCGACAAATGTCCTTATGTCGTCCTCTCGGGTGAAATATCCCGGCGATGCCCGAAGTGACCCGTTTGGGAACGTGCCGACGGTCTGGTGCGCCATCGGGGCACAGTGGAGACCTATTCGAACGTACATCGACCTCCTGTTCAGCTCGTACCCTACGTCCGAAGGGAGCCTGCCTTCGATATTGAAGGCAACGGTTGCCAGGAACGATGCGTTTTCCGGACCCTTGTGACCGTACACCTCGACACCCCGGATGGCCCTCAAGCCGTCAACGAGCATGCGCCGAAGCGCCTGCTTCCTGTCTATGATCGTCCCGAGCCCCTCCTTTTCGATGAAGGTCAGACCGCCGAGGAGCGACGCTATCCCGGGGGTGTTCGGTGTCCCGGACTCGTATCTGTCAGGGAGGAAGGTCGGGTGTTGGATCGATTCGGACCTGCTCCCCGTTCCCCCGAACTTCAGGGGTCTGAGTTCGATGCCGGACCTCACGTAAAGAGCTCCCACTCCCTGGACGGAAAAGAGTGACTTGTGGCCGGAAAAACAGAGGATATCCGCCTTGATGGTCTCCATGTCGACGGGCATGGCGCCGATGGTCTGGCACGCGTCGACGATGAGTACGGCTTCGCCCACGGCATCCTTCAGACCCTCGAGGGATTGCACGTTGCCCGTGACATTCGACCCGTGATTGATCACAACTGCTGCAGTGTCCTCCCTGAGGGCGGCGCGGATGTTGCCCATGTCGAGGAACCCCTCGGGGGAACAGGGCACGGCCGTGTATGAAACTCCCATTTCATGACTCAAGAACTCCAGGGGTCTCATGACAGAATTGTGCTCCATCCTTGTGGTCACGACATGATCGCCTTGCTTCAAGAGGCCGAGAAGGGCCATATTAAGCGATTCCGTTCCGTTCTGGGTGAAGATGAGGCGTTCTGAGCGGGTCATACCGATGAAGGCCGTGAGTCTTTCACGGGTCTCGAAGATCACCCTCGCCGCCTGCAGGGACAGGGTATGACCGCTCCTGCCGGGATTGCCGCCGACATTCGTTACGAAATCATTGAGGTACTCGACGGTTTGAGACGGTTTCGGAAAAGATGTCGCCGCATTGTCCAGATAGATCATGAATGGCCCTTGCCCGAATAACGTGCCACCTAGGGCCTGATCACGTTGGTTGCTTCGTTGAATGACGTCAGGATCTCGAACATATTACTTATCCTTCCAACCCCGACCTTATCCTTGAGATGGAAATAATCGAGGCAGGTCCCGCATGAGATGATCTCAATTCCCAGGTCCTCTATCTCTTTAAGGATCCCTATGAAATCCGAGTCCGATACCACAATCCTCACGCCGGTGTTCAGGAACACGACCCTCCAGGGGCGGACCTCGAGCTCTTTGAGGGTGTTCAGAAAGGACCTCATCAGGACCGTTCCCAAACCGTCATCGCCCCTTCCCATCGTCTCACCGTCAACATAGACGAGTGTTTTCTTCGTTGTAGGGTTGTGCTCGATGGCACTGCCTTCCAGGCACCCCTCTATCCGGTACACCTCACCTTCTTGTGCCACGGTCGTCGAATAGCCCCTGGTCCCCAGAAAGCGGCGCACATTCTCGCTGGCGGTCGGGTTGTCGACAACGATCTCAATCTCGCTCACCTCATTGCTCTCGAGGAATTTCTTCGTCTCGATAACGGGTACCGGGCACGTCTTTCCTTTAAGATCAAGCTTTTCCATGGCCCTATTGTAATAGGAAACGAACCCTCGGGGCAAATGAATATTAGGAATCAGAAAGCGAGAAATAATAGAAAAAACGTTTCAGGCTTCACGTTCCAGGTTTCAAGCTGAAAAGCAAAAACATTATGCCTCTCTGACCTGAGACCTGAAACGTGAAGCCTGAAAGAACAAAAGGGAGGGCATCAAGCCCTCCCTTTTGTTCGTTTACTTACCCAGTTTGGATTTGAACTTCTCTATCATCTTCGGAACGACCTCTTTGTAGTCGCCGACGATACCGAACGTCGCAGCCTTGAAGATAGGCGCGTCGGGGTCTTTGTTGATGGCGACGATACAATCGGATGTCCTCATGCCGGCGAGGTGCTGGATGGCACCGGAGATGCCGCATGCGATGTAGATCTTCGGTTTGACGGTCTTGCCTGTCTGGCCCACCTGATGCTCGTAGGGGATCCACTCGGAGTCGACAGCCGCGCGGGATGCGCCGACGGCGCCGCCGAGCAGGTCTGCCAGCTGCTGGAGGGTCTCAAAACCCGCCTCATTCCCGAGGCCACGGCCCCCGGAAACGATGATGTCGGCCTCGACAAGGTTGACAGAGGTAGCCGACTGTATGAACTCGACGACCTTCGTTGAAAGGTCGGCATCTGCGAGTGCAAAGGACTCTTTCACGACCTCGGCGCTCTTGGAGGCATCCTTTTCACCCATTGCGAAGGCCTTCGGTCTGACCGTGGCGATCTGGGGCGCTGCCTTTTCGTTGACAACGGAAACTGAATAGTTGCCGCCGAAGGCTGCGCGGGTCATCTTGACCTTGCCGCCATCAACTGCGAGCCCGATGGTATCCGTGCAAAGACCGAAGCCTAGCTGAGCTGCTGCCCCGGCCGCAACGTCGGTACCCATGACGGTCGCCCTGAAGAGGGCTATTTCGGGTTTGTACTTATCGAGGAGAAAAGCCGCAGCCTTGGCATACGCTTCGCCCCTGAAACCTTTGAAGACATCGCCTTCCACGGCGTAGACCTTGGCTGCGCCGTAGGCGCCGGCCTCTTTCGCGAGATCATCGACCTTGTCGCCGACGACGAAGGCGCAGACGCTGGAGCCGAAAGAGTCGGCCAGCTGCTTGCCTATCCCAAGAAGCTCGAAAGACATCGGTGCAATGGCACCGTCTTTATGTTCTATGTAAACCCATACATCGTTAGCCATTGTTCTCTCCCTCCTCCAAGTTATTTTATAACTTTCAAGTCAATGAGCTTGTCCGTGATCGTGTTGGCGATCTCTTCGATCTCACCCTTGAGGATCTCGCCTGCGCCGCGGGGAGGCGGTACGGCTATCTCGACCACCTTCGTGCTGGCGCCAGCGGCTCCAACCTTGCCGGCGTCAACGCCAAGATCACCCGCGCTCCACTGCGGGATGTCGATCTTGGAGGCCTTCCTGATGCCCATGAGGTTCGGAAGCCTCGGCTCATTGATGCCCTTGATAACGGAGACAACGGCCGGAAGTTTTGCCTCGACCACTTCGGTGCCGCCTTCGACGGCCCTTTCCACTACGATCTTCTTGCCTGCCGCATCGATGGAACGGACCTTTGCAACCTGTGTGAGGGGGCTGAAGCCAAGGATGGCCGCCAGTTCCGCCCCGACCACGCCGGTGTTACCGTCGGTGGACTGTTTGCCCGCGAACACGACATCCACGTCGCCGACCTTCTTGATGGCTGCCGCGAGGACAGACGCCGTCGAATAGGTGTCGGAGCCGGCGAAGGCGTCATCGGTGCACAGGGCAACCTGGTCGACTGTCAACGCGAGGGCGTTGCGCAGTACGTCCTTTGCTCCCTCGGGACCCATGGAAATGGCCACGATCTCGCCATCATAGTTCTCTTTCGTGAGCAGTGCTTCCTCAAGCGCGAACTCATCGAAGGGGTTCGTGATGGAATCCATTCCGTCCCTGCTCAGGGTTCCCTTCGGGATATCCCATTTGATCTCTGCTTCGGTATCAGGAACCTGTTTCAAACAAACCGCTATCTTCACAGTGTCCTCCTTATATGTTTTATTCACCCTTAAAGGTGGCTTTTCTTTTTTCCACGAATGCCGTCATGCCCTCTTTCTGGTCTTTCGTCGCAAAACAGAGGCCGAAGTCCTTTGCCTCGAGGGTGAGTCCTTCCTTGTTGTCCAGGGAGAGGCTCTTGTTGACGCATTCCTTTGCCAATCTGACGGCGAACGGCCCATTCGCGCTGATCTTGGCCGCCATGTCCATGACTTCCGTCATGAGCTGATCATCGGGTACAACCTTGTTGACAAGACCCATCTCGTATGCCTCGGCAGCTCCGATGGTTTTTGCCGTAAAGATGAGCTCCTTCGCCTTCGCCAGCCCGACGAGTTTTGCCGTTCGCTGCGTTCCCCCGAATCCGGGATGTATTCCGAGACCCGTCTCGGGAAAACCAACTTTTGCCTTATCGGAAGCGTAGATAATATCACAGGCCAGAGCTACCTCGAACCCGCCCCCCAGGGCAAATCCATTGACGGCAGCTATGACCGGTTTCTCCATGTTCTCAAGGGTGGCGAATGCCTCATGCCCCCTGGCGGAGAAGGCCATACCCTCCAGGGCCGTCAGGTCCTTCATTTCAAGGATATCGGCCCCCGCGACGAAGGCCTTGCCCTCGCCCGTCACAATAACGACCCTGACATCCTTGTCCGCATTCAGGGCCTGGCCCGCCTCCTTCAACTCAACAAGCGTTTCCGAGTTGAGGGCGTTCAGGGCCTTGGGTCTGTTGAACTTCAGAATGGCTATACCGTCCTTCTTTTCAACGATAAGGTTCTTGAATTCCATCATCACGCCTCGCATTCGATGATAGCGGCGAGACCCATACCGCCGCCGATGCACATGGATACGAGACCGTACTTGAGGCCGAGCCGCTTCATCTGGTAGAGGGCCGTAGTAACGAGCCGTGCGCCGGTGCAGCCGATCGGGTGTCCGAGGGAGATGCCGCCGCCGAACATGTTGCACTTGTCCATGTTGATGCCCAGTTCCCTGATGCAGGCGATGGACTGGGACGCGAAGGCCTCGTTCAGCTCGATGCAGTCGATCTGATCGATCGTCATGTCTGCCTTCTTGAGTGCTTTCTTGATGGCCGGGATCGGTCCGAGGCCCATGAATGCCGGGTCCACCCCGCCGTTGGCCCAGGAGATTATCCTGCCCATCGGTTTGATGCCCAGTTCTTTTGCTTTGTCCCGCGACATGATTACAGCGGCGGATGCGCAATCGTTCAGTCCCGATGCATTGCCTGCCGTCACCGTCCCGCCGTCCTTCTTAAATGCCGGGGGCAGCGAAAGCATCTTTTCCAGGGTGGTATCCATCGGTCTTTCATCGGTATCGAAGACAATGGGGTTGCCCTTCTTCTGAGGAATGGTCACGGGGATGATCTCATCCTTGAACCACCCTGCCTTTATGGCTGCTCTCGCTCTCTGATGGCTGAGGAGACCGAACTTGTCCTGCTCTTCCCTGGAGATCCCATACTTTGCGGCGATGTTCTCCGCGGTAAAACCCATGTGGTAACCATAGAAGATTTCCCAAACACCGTCGAGGACCATGAGGTCGACCGCCTTGGTGTCGAACATCCGTGCACCAAATCTCAGCCCGGGGAGTGAAAAAGGTGCAAGGCTCATGTTTTCCATACCGCCCGCCACGACGATCTCGTTCTCGCCGAGCATAATGGAACCCGCGCCGGCGATGATCGCCCTCAATCCGGATGAGCACACTTTATTGAGAGTATAAGCAGCTGTTTCCTTCGGAATACCGCCGCGGATGCTGGCCTGGCGCGCCGAGTTCTGACCGAGTCCCGCCTGAAGAACATTACCCATGATAACTTCGTCGATCACGACCTCTTTGAGACCGCTGTCGTAATCGTAGAACTTTGCTTCTAGTTCAGTGTCCGTCTTCCCCTCGAAGATGGCAGGGGCAAATTCCTTGTCCTTGCTCTTCGAAGGCCTGATCCCCGCCCTCTTCACGGCTTCCTTGATGGCTGTTCCACCAAGGGTGACAACGGGGACGTCCTTCAATGACTGACCGAACTGGCCGATTGCAGTTCTGGCGCATGAAACAATAACTGCCTCTTTCATAAAGGTCTCCTTTCAGTTCAGTTGAAAAAAATTTCACAATGTTTTTATCGCAATTCCAAGTATTTGTCAACGGTTTTAATGGTTGTGAGACCGTCCCTTCACCGCCTTTTTCAAGCGCCGCGGGTGGTAAGCGCAAAAGCCCGCAGGTCCCTCCCAAATGACACCATAACGCCGATGAGGCGGATCGTTGCGGAGAGATGTGGGAGATCGGCAGGGGTCGCAGGACGTCAAGAACGGGAAGGGAACAGTACGTCCGCGGGGGACGGCACGGCGGGGCGGGAATGAAATATTGAGTTGCCGGGAAGTAATATGCTAACATAATCCGATCCAGGTCGATCATATTCCACAGTGAAAGGATGTTGCGAACATGAATATCCCCCCCATTAACCTGAAGGCCCAGTTCAAGGGAGTCAAGAAGGATATCCTTAAGGGAATACGCCAGATACTCGAGGAGCAGAAGCTGATACTCGGCCAGTACTGCCAGGAACTTGAGGAACAGGTGTCGGCCACGACGGGGGCAGCCCATACCATTTCGTGCGCCAACGGTACCGATGCCCTCATCCTGTCCCTCATGGCCCTCGGTATCGGCCCGGGCGACGAGGTCGTGACCACGCCCTACACCTTCTTTTCCACGGCGAGTTCCATCTCGCTTGTGGGGGGGCGACCGGTCTTTGCGGACATACAGGAAAGCGACATGAACATCGACCCGTCGAAGCTCGAGAAGGCGATCACTGCGAAGACGAAGGCCATCCTCGTAGTGCATCTCTTCGGGAAGATCTGTGACATGAAGAAGATCATGGCCATTGCCGGAAAGCACGGCATACCCGTGGTCGAGGACATGGCACAGGCGCTCGGGGCAAGGCGTGGCGGGGCGGGCGCGGGCACATTCGGCGACATTGCGGCTACCAGCTTTTATCCGACGAAGAACCTCGGGGGTATCGGCGAAGGGGGCATGGTGCTTACGCGACGTTCCGATCTCGGTGACAGGGTCCGCAAACTTCGTGTCCACGGGATGGGCGACAAGCCGTACATCCATGAGATGATCGGGCTCAACAGCCGACTGGATGAGATCAAAGCCCTGGCGCTTTGCGTCAAACTGAAAAAGCTTGCCTCCTGGAACAAGACCCGTCTGGAGACCGCGGGCTACTACAACATGCACCTGAGGGATCTTCCCCTTGTACTCCCCATCATCGAGGACGAGACGTCCCACATCTTCCATCACTATGTCGTCCGCACGGTACGGCGCGACGCCCTTCAGCTCCACCTCAGGGAAAAAGGGATCATGACGGGTATCTACTATCCCCTGCCCCTTCATCTGCAGCCCTGTTTCTCCTACCTGGGTCTCAAGGAGGGGGATCTTCCCATCGCCGAAGAGGCAGCCAGGACAAGTCTCGCCATCCCTGTCTTTCCGGAACTGAGGAAGAGCGAAAAGGACTATATAATTAGTGGGATAAGGTCGTTCTTTGAGAAGGCGGATGAAGATATTGAGAATAACCAATGACCAAATTTAAAATAACCAGAAGAACAGATGATGTGATGCGTACTGTTCACGTAAGCCGTTTACAAGGCCCGTCATTCCGGCGTAGGCCGGTGTCTTCACTCGCGCAAGCGATATCCAGGAGACACTCCCCGCAATAGACCGGCTCGTTGGAGAAGGCCTGTCAGTTCTGGCTCATACTTTTCTCTCATTCCTTCGTACCCTTTCCGTAGCAGAAAGACTTTTACTGGTTCCCGGCCTTCGCCGGGATGACAAAGGAGAGAGTGGCCGGTGTGACGAAAGGTAATGGAACTCCGGGAAGAGGTGATCCGCAGAACTGTAATGCAAGTGCCCGTTCCTATCTGATTATCGCTTGTCTTTCTTTTGTGTTGCTTATTGATACCTTGGTTATTGGGATTTGGTCATTGGTGATTATTCATTCTTAACCTTTCCCACGATCAGCCTGACCATTGAGTCGGGAGTGAGGTACTTGCGGGCGACCTGATCGACATCCTTTTTCGTCACCTTTTCGATCTGCCCCGGCCAGGTCTTGAAGAGGTCCGGGTCAAGACCGTAGAGGGTGTCGAAGCACATTGAGGTGGCGATGGCACCGTTGGACTGCATCCTGATGTAATGGTTGCCGATGAGGTAGTTCTTACCGTCCTCGACCTCCTTTTCGGAGATACCGTCGAGACGGATCTTCTCGATCTCTTCGCGGGATATGCGAATGACATCCCTGGCGAAGGTCTTGCTCGTTCCGATGTAGATCCCCATCGCGCCCGTCTCGTAAGCCATCTGGTTAAAGAACGTGACGGCGTACGCGGAAGGGTTCTCCTCTCTGAAGACCCTGTGCATCCTGCCGCCCATGCCGCTCAGCACGGCGTCAAGGACCTCGGCAGCGTAACGGTCCCTGTCTGTGAGTCCGGGACCCAAAAAACCGAAGACCATATGCGTCTGCTGGATATCCTTCTCGACGGCAACCTCCCTGGCGGCACGTTTGGCTTCTACCCTGGTCAGGCCCCCTTTTGGGCCCTCCCAGGCGCCGAACAATTCGTCGAGGCAGGAAAAGACCTCTTTTTCGTCGATATCCCCGGATAAGGCAAGGACGGCGCCGTGGGATGTCACGTACTGGCGGTAGGCACCCTGAAGGTCCTTAAGGGATAGCGCCTCGACGTCCTTTTCGCTGCCCAAGGGGTCGCGGCTGTATGGATGATCGGCAAATATGGCCTCGTTGAACCGCAGGAAGGTGAAGGATACCGGGTCGTCATCCCTCTGGCGTATCTCCGACAGGACCTCCCTCTTCACCCGGGCAAGTTCCCGCTCCGTCATGGAGGTCTCCACCAGGAGTTCCTTGAGGAGTGTGAGGACCTGTTTCAGGTCTTTGCTCAGGAACCTGCCGGAAAGGCCGAACAGGTTTCGTCCATTGTAAGGCGTCAATGTCCCGGCGAGGAGGTCGATCTGCCTTGCTACCTCGGAGGAGCTCTTTTTCTTCGTTCCCTTCAGGAGCATCCGCGCGAGGAGATTGAATTCGCCGTTCCTTCCGGGCTGCTCAGCCTTGAGGCCTCCCGCGAATCCGATCCTGAAGGAGAAGGTCGGGGATGATGTGTTCCTGTTCACGAGACAGGTGAGCCCATTATCCAATGTCTTACGGTAGGGATTCTTGGCAGCCTGTCCGGGTCCCATGACAACGGTGTAGCGGTCGCCGGGTCGAAGGTACCTGACCGCCATGTTCTGCACGTCATCCGCCGTGACCCGGTCGACATCCTTGAGATACTTCTCTATGAAGCGCGGATCACCCGTCATGGTCCTGGAATCGCCTATCTCACGGGCCCTGCCCTGCGCTGTTTCGGCGTCATAGACGTAGTAGGCCCTGAGCATGTTCTTTGCCTTTGTAAGCTCCCAATCCTTGATGCCTTCCTTTTGTACTCTCTTGATCTCCCTGTCTATTTCCTGGAGCACCCGGTCCCTCTCGGTGGCCGAATGGTTGGCATAGACGACGAAGAGTCCCTCTTCCTTAGGGGTAAAAACATATGTCCAGATCCCGTTGACAACACCCTTTTTGTTCTTCAGGGCTTCCTGCAGCCTGGAACTCTCACCGTCTCCCAGGATCACACCGAGGATGTCGAGGGGCGGTACGTCCGGACTCGTCCTCCTGGGGATCGGATAGGCAAGAGCGATGTATTTTTCCCTGAGATCCCTTTTCAGGACCTTTTCCTTCTCTCCCTTCAGTCCTCCCTTTCCGACATGGCGTTCAGCGGGGGGCGCCACGGATGCGTCCCCGGAGAACCGTTCGTCGATCAACCTGTGCCCCAGGGCGCTGTCAAAATCCCCCGTTATGACAACGGTCTGGTTCGACGGCACATAGTGGGACCTGAAGTATTCGACAATGTCCTGCCGGGTGATCTTTTCCACGACGTCGGCGAATCCTATGACCGGCCTTCCGTATGCCTGGCCGTGATAGCTCAGGGAGAAAAGGTCCTTGAAGAGCTTCCGCTGCGGATCGTCATCACCCATCTTTATCTCTTCGAGGACGACCTTCCGTTCCTTGGCGATCTCATCCTCGGGGAAGGCAGGGTTCCTGACGGATTCCACGAGAAGTTCGAAGCCCTCCCGAAAGACGCGGGAGGGTATGACGATGTGGTAAACGGTATTGTCGAAGGATGTGAAAGCGTTGACGCTTCCTCCCATTGCCTCTATCCGGCTTGCGAAAGCGTTGCCCTTGAGTTTCTCCGTTCCCTTGAAGATGAGGTGTTCGATGAAGTGGGTTATGCCGGCGACCCGGTCATCCTCATCCTTGCTGCCCACATTCACCCAGACCTGTATGGCGACGACGCCGGTGTTCCTGCGTTCTTCGAAGATATAGGTGAGACCGTTCTTGAGAGAGTACACTTCCATCGCTGCCATCCTTCCGGGGAATGAGAACATCATGATCAAGACGAGAACAATGAACGACAGGAATGAGAAAGGCCCCCGAAAGGGCCTTTCTTCCTGTCTAAAGCACTTGAACCTTGAAATCATATACTTTGTTGTCGCTACAGTGCCTTTCTTCCCGCCTCGAACGCCCTGATGTTCAGATCGTGGAGCTTGGGCGCCAGAAGCTTCTTGATGGCGTCGATGAAATAGGCTTCCTTCATCTTCGGGAAGAAATTGGAGAACGCGCCCACGAGGACGACGTTCTGAGCCTGCAGGTTGCCGAGCTCTTTCGCTATGCCGAGGCCGTCGACGACGTGGACATTCTCTTTAAAGAACTTCTTGAAGGTGTCCTCCACGCCCTGGGGATACTGCATCTGCCCGAGGCTTACCGAGGGCGGAAGGATCGACTGGGTGTTGATGACGATCTTGCCGTCCGGTTTTACCCAATTGATGTAACGAAGGGCTTCGAGGAGCTCGAAGGAAAGAAGGAAATCGACATCGCCGTACTTGATGATCGGCGAATACACCTTCTTGCCGAAACGGAAATGGGTGGTGACATCCCCGCCCCTCTGGGCCATGCCGTGGACTTCCGCTTTCTTGACATCGTATCCGGCCCGAATGAAAACCTCGCCGAGAATGTTGCTCGCAAGTATGGCACCCTGCCCGCCTACACCGGAAAGAAATATGTTTGTGGTCTTCTCATCTTTTTTCATATCTGCCTCCTCACTTCTTAGCCGGTTCTATGGCGTCGAATTTACATACCTGCACGCATACTTCGCAGCCAACACACTGATCGGGATTGATATAGGCCGTACCTTTCCTCTTCTGGCCGTCTGCGGTCTGGCCCGCGCCTTCCCGCCAGCTTATTGCGGGACAGTTGATCTCGAGGCACATCTTGCAGCCGCGGCACTTGTCCATGTTGATGGCATAGAGAGGATTCTTGAACCTTTCGAGAGGTTTCGCCCTGCGAAGGAGCATGCAGGGGCTGTCCTTGCAGAGAATAAGGGATGCTTCGTCCCTGTTCATCTCTTCCTTGACTATCTCCATCGTTTCCTTGATGTTGTAAGGATCGACGTAGCGGATGTTCTTAATGCCCAGGGCCTTGCCGATCTCGGCATAGTCTACCTGGTTCGCCAGCTCCCCGCGGACGGTGAAACCCGTTCCCGCGTGTTCCTGGTGGCCCGTCATGCCGGTGATCCTGTTGTCGAGGACGATGGTGGTGGTGTTGCCCTTGTTGTAGGCAGCGTTCATGAGAGGAGCGATGCCGGAATGGAGGAATGTCGAGTCGCCAAGGACGGCAACCATCTTCCCGAGACCTTCCTTGCCCATAGCCTTCATGGCACCGTGCTCCATACCCCCGCCGGCACCCATACAGATCGTGGTGTGCAGGGCGGAGATCGGCGGGG
>LVAA01000127.1 GCA_001603955.1 Syntrophobacterales bacterium Delta_02
CCTTAGCATTCCGGCCCCCGCCGATACGCCCGCCCCTCCCCGCGATTACGCGAAGGAGACAGAGAACGGACAGTACATCTTCGTTATGCTCGCACCGCCCGAAAGATGGGTGAGCAAGGATGCGGAACTCAGAAAGACTTACAGGACATCGGGGCTGTACAGGAACGACGGTTCGACCGCCCCCCTGTGGACCGTCTACTGGTACTCGTTCTCGGTCTATCCCAGCTCGGATGGCCGCCACATCGTCCGCATGGGGCCCTGGGCATCATCGGTCGACCAGCTGGCGCTCGCCTTCTACGAGAGCGGAAAGGAGCTGAAGAGCTACCTCATCAGGGACCTCATCAAGGACCAATCGAAACTAAAGCACACGGTGAGCCATTTCTTCTGGCAAAAGGAATTGAAGTTCAACGACAAAGAGAACACGATCCTCATCAAGACACAGGACGACCAGACCTACCTCTTTTCAGTTAAGACGGGGGAAATCCTCAAGGAATAGTCTCAGGGAGCAGAGGACAGGGGCGGATAGGACCTATAGGAATGGATAGGACCTATAGGAATGGATAGGACCTATGGGACATATCGGACTTATAGGACGGATAGGACCACTATAGGTCTATCAGATGTGTGACGTGAGACGCGTGGTCTGCGGCGGTCTTTGACCTGTGACTTGAGACGTGTGACGTGTGACGGGCTTTTCGTTAGAAAAGCCCTTTTACCTTTCCCGTCTCCACGTCGACGTCGATCCGGCGGAAGGCGGGGTCGGAGCTGGTTCCGGGCATGAGGCTTATGGCTCCGGTAACGGGACAGAGAAACCGTGCCCCGGTGAAAACGAGGACATCCCGGACGGGAAGCCTCCAGCCCTTCGGGACACCCTTGAGCTCCGGTTTGTGGGAGAGGCTCAGGTGGCTCTTGACCATCATCGTGAAGTAATCGCTCTTCCCCGGGTCGGCCTCCAGGCGCCGCGCCTTCTCCTCAGCCTCGGGGATCCACAGAACGCTGTCGGCGCCGTAGATGTTCTTCGCTATCACGTCCACTCTTTGCATAAGGGGCATCTCCAGGGGATAGAGGTAACCGAAATCGACCTTTTCATTGCACGCGTCGATGACGGCATCGGCAAGCTCCAGTGCCCCCTCCCCGCCTTTCAACCACTGCTCCGACACGGCAACACGCGCGCCCTCGGCCTCCGCTAACCTTCGCACCAGGGCGATCTCGTCGTCCGTGTCCGTCGTGAACTTGTTGATGCACACCACGGGCTTGATCCCGGACATCTTGACTATGCGCACGTGGTGAAGGAGGTTCGGGATGCCTTTCTCGAGGAGTCCCAGGTCCTCCCGGGTATATTCCTGCGGCAGCGGGATACCGGGGGCGACGCGGGGCCCTCCGCCGTGCATCTTGAGGGCCCTTATGGTCGCCGTGATCACGGAAACATTGGGCTTGAGACCGCTCAGCCTGCACTTCACGTTCCAGAACTTCTCGAAACCGATGTCCGCTCCGAAACCGCTCTCGGTGACGTGATAGTCGAAGAGCTTGAGACCCAGGAGGTCGGCAATGATCGACGACTGCCCGATGGCTATGTTCGCGAAGGGCCCGGCATGCACCATGACGGGCTGGCCTTCCACGGTCTGCATGAGCGTGGGGTTGATGGTGTCCTTCATGATGGCGCACATCGCCCCGGCAACCTCGAGGTCCTCGGTGGTGACGGGATCGCCGTTCTTGCGATAGGCGACGGTGATCTCGCCAATGCGCTTGCGCAGGTCCTTAAGGTCCCGCACTATCGACAGGATGGCCATCAGCTCGGAGCTGACACCGATATCGAAATGGGACTGCATGGTGAAGCCGTCCATCCTTCCGCCCATGCCTACAACGATGTTGCGGAGGCCCTGCGCGCAGAAGTCTATGACCCATCCCATCTGGATATTCGTGGGGTCCACATCGAGGCGCCTGAGTCCTCTCTTTGCCAGCTCGTTGTCACTGTAGTTGCGCTCGTGCTGCATCCGTGCGGTGAGGGCGACCATGGCGATATTGTGGGCGTTCATGATGCGGTCTATGTCACCGGTCAGCCCCAGCGAGAACTCCGTCAGCGGCACGACCTGTGCGTTCCCTCCGCCTCCGGCGCTCCCCTTGACGTTCATCGTCGGGCCTGTCGACGGCTGGCGAATAGCCCCTCCCACACTCCTGCCTCTCTTGCCCAACCCTTCGAGAAGACCGATCGTTGTCGTCGTCTTGCCCTCGCCAAGCGGGGTGGGGGTGATGGCCGTGACGTCTATGTACTTCCCGTTCGCCCTCTCACTCAGGCGCTGCATTATCGCGGCGTAGTTGAGACGCCCCATCTTCCCGTAAGGTATGACCTCCTCATCGCCAAGACCCATCTCATCGCGCAGTTGCCAGATGGTCTTCATCTTCTCCTCGGCGGCCTCGGATATCTGCCAGTCCGCCAGCTTTGTCGCGTCATAGGGCATATGTGGGCTCCTTTTTTCTGAAAGAGGCTCGGGTTTCGCCTCAAGGCATTGATAAATATACAGGTTTTGCTTCCATTTCTCAAGTCCGGCCACGCGATATTCCGCCATTCGTATCGAATATGCCTTCCGCTTCCGGCAGTCCCCAGGGCGATACCGCGAGGATATATGACATCGGAGGATCTTAAGGGTCGGGGGCAGAGAAACGTGAAGGGATAAGGTGCTCGTCCGTCTATTGCGCCGGGATCATTTCTTCCCCGTAGGCAGATGCCAGGTCGAGGTAGTGCTCTCCTTCGTCTTTTTTTCCTCTTTTTATGGCACCGCCTGCATAGATGCGGCACTTTGTTCTGAGTTCCGCGATCGCCTTCCGGACCTGACCGGGGGACAGGGTACCGCCCTCCAGGATCTTTACGATGCTCGCTATCCTGAAGCGGTCCATCCCGTCATATGCGCGTGAAAGCTGGTCGGAATGACCTCCCCGCTTGATGATGAGCTTCTCTTCGATGAAGGTCACGGGATACCGGGAGGTTATCCTGAGCCACATGTCGTAGTCCTCGCAAACGGGCAGGGATTCGTCGAACGGCCCCACCGCATCGATAACGCCCCGGTGGATGACGGCCGACGACGGGCTGATGATGCAAAGGGGCAGGCAACGCTCGAAGATCTCCCCCGAGTACTTGCGGTGCCGCAGTTTCTGGTTGAGTCTTTCCCCGTTGCGCATCCATATCTCGTCCGTGTAGGTGAGCGGTATGCCCGTTCTCTCCATCACATCCATCTGAACGGAAAGCTTCTTCTTTTTCCAGAGGTCATCGACGTCGAGAAAGGCGATGTAATCGCCGCGGGCGATATCGAGCCCCGCGTTCCTTGCGCTTGATATCCCCGCGTTCTCCTTCCAGACATACCGCACGGGAAGCCCGGCGGTCTCGGCCCGCGACCCGTCGGTGGATCCGTCATCGATCACGATGATCTCCTTGTCCCTGTAATCCTGGGCCAGGACCGACGCGAGAGCCTCCTTAAGGAAGCGCCGGCGGTTAAAGGTCGTAATGATGACGGAAACCCTGGGCATACACCTCGTCCATTCACCGTTTCATTATTGGCTGAGATTGCACTTGAGCTCAGGCCTGTCGGGCCTCATCCATGCGGACCTTGAGAGAGATCTTCCTCGGCCCCCCGGCGAGGTCGACGCGCCAGACGGGCATGACCATGGTGCTTTGGTAATTGCGTTCGAAACCATTCTCTGAAAGGGAGACGACCTCTACGGGAAAGGTCCAGAGTTCCGCGGCCTCCCCAAGTTCCAGAAAAACCTCGATGTTCTGGTAGGGGTCATGGAACCTCAGGTTCGCAGCCGGCCCGAGGATCTCCTGGAGTGTCAGCGGATACCGGCCCCCCTCTGTCTCCAGGTAGCGGTCCCCTCCGCTCCCCAGGAAGGCAAAGTTGAACTCGATCCCGAAAACGAAGGGGACATCCACATCCCCCGTGAGATCGTAGTCGACGGTAAATTCCGCGGCGCCTTCCCCGACGGAGATCCTCTTCGAGATGGAAAGGGGCAGGACCCCGTCGGCGATCCGGAAATGCCCATCCCGTCGCAGCAGAAGCTCCACCGCTCTCTTGCCCTTCTCCATCTCCGCGGTGTAGGGCTCCATGACGAAATCGCCTGGCTCGACGCATTCACACCGGTAGAACGCCTCCAGCGTGGCGTCCATGCCCAGAACGTGGTCCACGAGGGAGGCCCTGCGGTACCAGTCATAGTGGAGGAAGCGGTCAAGTCCCTCCTCTTTTGCCATCACCATATCGTGGATCGTCTTCGTTCCGTCAGCGGAGGACTGACTGACGGCCTCCCTGATCTTTTCATGGTACCCTTCATACCGTCTCTTGAGCGTGGCCATGATATTGACTGACGAAGGCTTGTAGTCGAGCCCGTAGAGCACCCCGCCTTCCCTGAGGCGAAAGGATGCCTCCATCTCGTTGTTCCTGATCACGGCCTCGTCGTAACCGTCGAGGTTGATGTCCTCAATATACCCTTTGACGAAAGGTTTCTTCGGATCGAGCAGCTTCGCCGCCTCGATGAGATGACGCCAGACCGACCCCCTCAGGTGCGGCAGGTACAGGCCGCCGAAAACCCCGTGCCAGTAGCTGTCGTTGGCCTGCGCCATGTAGACGTGTCTTTTCGCCCCGGGGTTCATCTTTGCCGCTTTTGAAAGGCGCATCATCCTCTTGTGCATGTCGTTGCTCTCGCTGTACTTCACGAGGAAATGCCTGTAGTAACCACCCTTCAGAAAATCGCGGTATTCAAGATCCTCCGAGTGGAGGAGTTCGGAGTATTCCCTCGCCCGCGGAGCGGGAAGGCACCACTCCTCCATCTCCCTGTAGGATTCGCAGGGAAGGTATATCCGGCCCATGGGCGGCACCGCGGCCATGTAATCGCTGAACGTCACCGTCTGCAGCCATTCGGCATTATCGCTGAGGTACCGGAAGAAAGACTCGAGCCAGTGCTCCTTGTCATAGACATAATCGAACGTGCCCGGCCAGAGCCCGAACTTTTCCCCATCATCGGCGAATATGGCAACATCGGCACCGGCGGCCGCCATGTTCCTGAAACTCTCATTCACCGTCTCGATGCTCTTGAAGGGAATGACGTACCGGAGCAACTCCGAGCCGGGGAAAATGAAAAGCCTCTCGCCGTCGGCCTCGGTAATGAAGTAACCGTAGAGTTCGTCTTCCCTCAAGCCGACGGATTTGAAATGATTGTCGTCGATAACGGTATATTCGATCCCGGCCCGCGCCATGACCTTGGGCAGCTGCGGCTCGTAGACCCTCTCCGCCAGCCACATGCCCCGGGGGCGCGCGCCGAATGTCTTCTCCATCAGGTCGAGGTGGAGCTTTATCTGCGCGCGGGCGTCATCCTCGGGAAGAAGCGCGAGGATGGGCTCGTACATACCCCCCGAAATGACCTCAAGCTGCCCTCTGTCGTGGAGGTCCTTGAGGAGTCCCATGTACTCGGGCTTGTTCTCCGTCAACCATTCGAAAAGGAAACCGGTGAAATGGATATTGATCTTGATATCCGGAAAATCCTTCAGAACAGAAAAAAAAGGCATATACGAACGCGTATAGGCCTCTTCCAGAATGTGGTCCATATTGCCGACTGGTTGATGATTGTGTATGCAGATGATCAGTTTCATAGCTATACAGATACCAGTCTATTTATCTAAAATGGCGGGGTCGACGAGAATTGAACTCGCGGCCTCCGGCGTGACAGGCCGGCGTTATAACCAGGCTTAACTACGACCCCGCGTAAATGGTAGGCGGAACAGGTTTTGAACCTGCGACCCTCGGCTTGTAAGGCCGATGCTCTCCCGCTGAGCTATCCGCCCAACAGCCGTGAATATAACAGGTTCAGCGTGAAATGTCAACCTCTCACGCACTCTCGGCCTCTTCTTCGTAAATGAGAATAGGCCTTTCGTGATTGACGATCACCTCTTCACTTATGACACATTCCTTCACATTGGACAGCGACGGTATCTCGTACATGACGTCGAGCATCACTTTCTCCATGATGGACCTCAGACCACGGGCGCCGGTCTTCTTCTTCATGGCCTCCCTGGCGATGCCGCGGAGCGATCCCTCGGTGAAGGTAAGCTTGACGTTCTCAAGGTCGAAAAGTTTCTTGTACTGCTTCACGATGGCGTTCCTCGGCCTCTTGAGGATCTCCACGAGGTTCTCCTCGGAGAGTTCCTCGAGGGTTGCCGTGATAGGCAAACGGCCGATGAACTCGGGTATGAGCCCGTATTTCAGGAGGTCTTCGGGCTGGATGTCCCGGATGAGCTCGGAATACATCTTGTCCCTTCCACCCTCCACGTCGACGCCGAAGCCGATGCTCTTCTTCCCTATCCTGCCCGCGATGAGGCCCTCGATGCTGTGGAACGCGCCGCCGCAGATGAAGAGTATGTTCGACGTATCGACCTTGATGTAGTCCTGCTGGGGGTGTTTCCTGCCGCCCTTGGGGGGCACATTCGCGACGGTGCCTTCGATTATCTTGAGGAGGGCCTGCTGCACCCCTTCCCCGGAAACATCACGGGTGATCGAAGGGCTGTCCGTCTTCCGCGATATCTTGTCGATCTCGTCGATATAGACTATGCCCCGCTCGGCCCGTTCCACGTTGTAGTCGGCCGCCTGAAGCAGGTAGAGAATGATGTTCTCCACATCCTCCCCAACGTATCCGGCCTCGGTGAGCGTTGTGGCATCCGCTATGGTGAAGGGCACATGGAGTATCTTTGCCAGCGTCTGGGCAAGGAGCGTCTTTCCCGAGCCCGTGGGACCAATAAGAAGGATGTTGCTCTTCTGGATCTCCACATCATCGAACTGCGTCTTGGACTCTATTCTCTTGTAGTGATTGTAGACCGCAACTGAAAGGACCTTCTTTGCATGGTCCTGCCCGATCACGAAGTCATCGAGGAGCTTGCTTATCTCGTGGGGCTTCGGGATGGCCGTCTTGATGTAATCGAAACGTTCCTTCTTGGCCTCTTCCTGAATTATCTCGTTGCACAACTCGATGCATTCGTCGCATATGTAGACCATCGGTCCGGCTATCAGTTTCTTGACCTCATCCTGGCTCTTTCCGCAAAAGGAGCAGTTGAGCTTGATGGTCCTGCCGTTTGTCTTCTTGATCATGTTCTACAACCTCTTCTCAAGGATCTGATCTACTATACCATACTCTATTGCCTGGTGGGCGTCCATGAAATAATCACGCTCCGTGTCCTTCGCCACCTTGTCGAGGGGCTGGCCCGTGTGTCTCACGAGTATGTTGTTGATCGATTCCCGCATCCTCAGGATCTCTTTTGCCTGTATGTCGATGTCACTTGCCTGCCCCTGAGCTCCGCCAAGCGGCTGGTGGATGAGGATCCGTGAATGAGGCAGGGCGAACCGCTTGCCCTTCTCTCCCCCGGCCAGGAGCACCGCTCCCATGCTTGCCGCCTGCCCGATACAGGTCGTCACGACGGGTGCCTTTATGTACTGCATCGTGTCATAGATGGCAAGCCCGCTGGTAATGATGCCTCCCGGGCTGTTGATGTAGAGATATATGTCCTTTGACGGGTCCTCGGATTCGAGGAACAGAAGCTGGGCAATGATGATATTCGCCACCATGTCATCGACCCCTGTACCCAGAAAGACAATCCGCTCCTTGAGGAGCCGCGAGTATATGTCATAGGCCCGCTCGCCCCTTCCGTCCTTCTCTATGACTATTGGTACGAGACTCATTCCTTCTCCTTCGGCGCATCCTTTACCACGGCATTGGCAAGCACGAAATCAATCGCTTTCTCTTCGACAATGTTCTCCCTGAGCCCCGCCACAAGGCCGTACTGCTCATAAATACCCTTGACTTCATTGTATGTCTTATTTGCATCTTCTGCAATCGTTTTCAAACGCTCTTCGACGTCCTTCTCATCCGCCTTGATGCCTTCCTTCTCCGCGATGCGCGCGAGAACGATCTCGGCCTTGATCCGCTCCTCGGCCCGTTTTCCAAAATCAGCGTGCATTCTTTCGGAGATCGCCTGCAACTCCTCGGCGGACAACTTCTCCGTCTGATAACGCGACTGAGCCTCCTCTACCAGCCCCTGCACACGTTTCTCCAGGAACCTTTTCGGAACGGGGATCTCCCTGTCCTTGAGAAGCACGGTCAGCGCCTTCTGGGTGAGTTGGCTCTTGCGAAAACCTTCCTTTTCCTTTACCAACTCCTCCCTGACACCATTGCGCATGACCTCGAGGTTCTCGAAGCTCATGTCCTTGGCAAACTCGTCATTGACCTCGGGGAGCACCTTTTGCTTGATCTCCTTCATGGTGACCTTGAAAAGGATCTTCTTCGAGGCGATCTCCTTGTCGGGATAATCATCGGGAAAGGTAACTTCCACATCCCTTTCCTCGTTCTCCTTCATACCTATGACGGCATTCTCGAACTCGGGCATGAGCATCGCGTTCCCGAGCTCCAGGGGATAACCGTCGGCCGCGATCTGTTTCAAGGCCTCGCCGTCGCGGTAGCCCTGGTACTTGATGACAACGAAGTCGCCCTTCTGGGCCGTCGCCTCACCTTCCTTCGCCTCGAAGCTGGCATGGAACTGCCGCATGCTTTCGATACGCTGCTCCACATCAGCATCGGATATGTTGATGGGCTCCGCCTCGATCTCTATACCCTTGTACTCGGGCAGTTCGATCTCGGGAAGTATCTCGCACTCAAGCGTGTATCCCGGCGTGTCGCCTTCCAGAAAATCGGCGACAGGCTCCATGATCGGTTCCACGTTCGCCTCTTTCAACGCGTCGAACATGGTATTCTGAAGTATCCTCTTCCGCGTCTCTTCCTCGATATACTCCTTGTAGTACTGGGTGATTATGGGTCTCGGGACCTTTCCCTGCCTGAACCCCTTGATCTTTGCACTCCTTCTTATCTCATCATAGATGGATTCCCTTATCCCTGAGACCGCCTCCTGGGGAAGAAGGACTTCAACTTTCTTTCTCACGCTGTCGAGCGCTTCAACCTGAACCTTCATAATACCTCCGACAATAAAAAGGGACTTTAAAGTCCCTTGTAAACTGCCCTATTATAAACCTAATTTTGCGAAATTAGCAACAAGAATGGCTTGAACCGCTTGAGCCGCTTGAGCCGCTTGAATGCTAAGAAAGACAACACACTTACGGAGTCAAAGGGTCTTAACGTTCAAGCCGTTCAAGCGGTTCAAGCGGCTGCAACGGTCTTTACTGCGGTGGTGCCTCTAGGATGGCCTGGCAGATGAGGCGCTGGGGGTCCACCTCTTCGCGCAGTATCTGGAGTTCACCGGGGGTAGGAGCGGCTGCCTCCACGGCCATCGATGTGTCTATGGGAAAACCCGTGCTTTCCACTATCTTCTCCACCCTGACACCCGGGAAATACTCCGCGAGATACATCTCCTTCGTTTCCTCGTGAAACTTGAGCACGCCGAGATTCGTAACGACCGCCAGGGCGCCTCCGCGCCTCAGACCGAGTTCCTTTCGCGAGTTGCCGCCCTTGTACCAGCCGACGCTGGTGAGATAGTCGAGTTTCTCCACGAACCTGCGGCTCTCATGCTGCATGAAGGTTATCACCCCCGACGCGTACGTGGCCACATCACAGGCGCCTCCGCTTCCCGAAAAGCGGGTCTTCGGTCTGAAATAGTCCCCGATAGACGTTGTATTCAGGTTCCCGTAACGGTCTATCTGCGCAGCACCCAGAAAGGCGACCGTATGCAGCTTGCGATGACCCACTATGGAAAAGGCCTCTATGAGGCCGGAATTGAGCGACGTGCCCGTCATGACCCTTAAGTCCGCGACCGCCATGGGTATCTCGTCCAGAGACGGGTCGATGCCTCCCGTTTCGAAGAACACGACCGCCTTTGGAGCAAATATCCTCTTTGCCGCCGTGGCCGCCAGCATGGAAACACCCGTTCCCGCGAAGACTATATCGCCGTCCTTTATGAAACGCCCTGCAGCCAGGGCCATCATTTCATTGTCACTGTACCGGATCATGGGATAACCTCCTTATTTCCTGTCGAGTCCCGGCGCGTAGCCGATCACCGGATTGGCCTTGATCTTGAGGACCATCTCCATTCCCACCTTCGTGAGATAATCCTCCCAGGAACTAACCCCGTAGACCCATTCATCGAGGTATCCTTTGAAAAGGGTATCATCCTCGGCCATCTTGCGGTAGAGGTTGAGATGTTTCGGATCGTAATCATAGAAACCGTAGCATGCCGTCGGATGAGCACCGTAAGGAACCTTGATTATGGCATCCACGAAGAAGGGGGGTAGCGAGTTCTGGTCGGGGTCCATCCGGATGAATGACCGTGGCACGATATCTTCACAGGTAACGATGACCTTGTCCGCCGCCTTGGCCTGTTCGATATCGGCGAAGGTCAGGCCCTTGATCCGGACCGTGCCGTCGTCACCAACGTACTGCGCATGAAGTATGGTGACGTCGGGCGTGAGCGCCGGCAGAAGCACCACTTCGTCCTTTTCCTCGCTGAATGGGTTCTCCATCCTGGCATACTTCTTGTTCGCAACCTTCTCCTCGCGCCTTATATCGGGCGAAAAACCCTCGTAATTCATGAGGTCCGAACCAAGTCCCGATTTCGTCGGCATGAAGGGAATGCTCAGCGCGCCCGCAAGAAATCTCAATGTCATCTGGTAGTTCGAGTAGTCCTCGAACTGGATCTCTGACCGCTGAACGGCCTTCTTGAACCTGACGCAGGTCGGCGCGTATCGCCCGTTGCCTCCGTAGGCGATCTCCAATCTCCTCACACATCCCGCACCCACAAGCACGTCGAGCGCCTGGCCATGTGAGTGACAGACAACGTGGATGTCCTTCACCCTCTGGCGCACGATCTCGTACGCGACCGCCATCGGGTTGCGGGTTATGGTGAACCCCCCTATGGCAAGCTGGCAACCATCCTTTACGAACCGTGAGACGGCCTCATCGAGACCCATCAGCCTGTCAGCGATCTCTGGATACCTGTTCATTCGTTCTCTCCTTTACGAATACTCGGCTCAAGATCATCTTTGATTCGGTGGATCGATATTCAGTTTTAGTTCGAATATGACACTATGGAAAGCTCGCAAGCTGATTATAGCACAGAACTTCAGCGTGGCAATACTAAATTATGGCCAATGATCGGATCCTGAGTGACGGCAGGCAGACCCGTTCCTACTGCAGGGACAAGAGGTAGGATCTCAGGTTCACCTTGGCCTTGCCGAGACCCAGTTTGTTCCTGATATGATGGCGATGCAGCCCTATGGCGCTGCGTGTCACCTTCATGATATCAGCGATCTGTTTCGTTGTCTTCCCCTCACGGATCAGCGTGGCTACCTGGATCTCCTTGGGTGTGAAGTGATACTGCTTCGACGTTATCTTCTGCAGGAACGACGAAAAGACGTTCTTGACCGTCGTCTCTATGATCTCGAGATAGGTCTGCTGCTCAATGTTGAGCCCCGTCAACTTCAGCTTCTCCACGTAGGGAAGGACGAGTTCCTTCACGTTCGATTTGATCCTGTCCTCAACAAGCTTCTTATCATCCTCTCCGCGGGCAAGAAGTGTCTTCAAAGCCTCGTTCGTTTCTTCGAGGCCCTGTATCCTCATCGCCGTCTCCTTCTCTGCCCTTTTCGCGGTCGTTGTTCTGGGGGATTCACTTGATCCTGTGGATTTCATTATGTTCACCTCTCATGATGCATTAACAGGATGAAAGCCGAGGTTCGTTACGGCTATTCTTAAAATCCTTATATAAATATAAGGTACGACACTTTGTCAAGAAAATCTTATTAAAAAACCGACAATCAGGTGAATCCCGCCTGCTGTCGCGCCTTCACCGTCATAGACCTCGTCCGTCCAAGCGCGCAGACTCCACAGAGGTTTTGTGGTACAATGATTGGTCCTTCCGAGGGCGTATCCGCCATGAACATACGTGAGATAACAATAAAGAACGCGCTTGCCAGGACAGGCATCGAGGGTTACGATTACTGTCTGAACCCTTACGTGGGCTGTAGCCACGGGTGCAGATACTGCTACGCAGCCTTCATGAAACGGTTTTCGGGACATTCGGAGGCGTGGGGCGACTTCGTCGACGTGAAGACCAACGCAGCCGAGGTCCTGCGCCGGCAGCTCAGGCGCATCAGGGGAGGCACTCTTCTCATAGGCACCGTGACGGACCCCTATCAACCGCTGGAAAAGAGATATTGCATGACACGGGAGTGCCTCTCGGCCCTCGTCCCCTCGTCCCTTGAGGTCCATATCCTCACCCGTTCCCCGCTTATCGTCAGGGATACGGATATCCTCAGGGAACTCTCCCACGTGGAGGTCGGTCTGTCGATAACAACGAACCGGGAGGACATGAAGGAGGTCTTCGAACCGCGGGCCCCTTCCATCGCCTCCCGCGTGGATGCCCTGAAGACGTTGCACGATGCGGGGCTCAGGACGTACGCGTTCGTGGGGCCCCTGCTTCCCATGGACCCCCGGACCCTTGCGTCGATGATCGAGGGCGCGGCGGACGAGGTCCTCATCGACAGGCTGAACTATGCCGGCAGGGTTGCCGGGCTTCTTCGTTCCTCGGGGCTTGCCCCCCTGATGACGATGCACCGTGTAAGGACCGCCGCCCGGGAACTCCATGACATACTGACGGAGAAAGGGATCCCCGTTTCCATCCTGTTCTCCTAGGAAGCCTCTCCCGACGGCCGGCGGCCCCTTCCCGCCGTCATGGTGCCGACGCGCAAAACGTATGTCTTATTTGAGTGACAGAAGGTACGAGCGCAGATTGATCTTCTTCTTGTTCAGCCCGAGCTTGATCCGCATGTTATTGCGGTGGGAATCGACAGCGCTTGTCGCCACACCCAGTATCTGGGCTATCTCTTTTGTCGTCCTGCCCTCCCTGATGAAAGAGGCCACCTCGATCTCCCTGGGGGTCAAGTTCAATTGCCGTATGGTGTTGAGAAAGGGCGATATTATCTCGTTGAGGTTGGTCGTGACCACATCGAGATAGGCCCTTGTCCTGGGATCCCGCTGATTCTTCTGCATCTTCAAAATATAGGGGAGGATCATCTCCCTGACGTTCGACACGAACTTCCCCTCAAGCTCTCTCCTGTCCTCTTCCCTTTGTTTCAAAAGGACCTTGAGGGCCGCGTTGACCTCTTCCAGTGTCTGCGACTTCGCGACAAGTTCCATTTCCCGTTCCTTCAGGGCATCCATCATGTTCTTCTGGTCCGTTACGTCCTGGCAGCTGCCGCGATAACCGAGGAGGTTCCCCGCCTCATCGAAATAGGGGATACCACTGGCCTGAAGAAATATGGAATGTCCCTCCTTGTGGAGGCCCATGGTCTGAAAGGCGGCAAAAGGCAGCTTCCGGGAAAGAAGATCTCTCAGGACAGGCAGTGCCCGGGACCTTTCCTCCGCGGGAATGAAATCGATGGGGCTTTTCCCTATCACTTCCTCGGGCCTGTACCCGAGCGCGTCATACACCCTGGGGCTCACGTAGGTGTGCACGAAATCCGCGTCGGTCTCCCAGATCCATTCCCTCACCGATTCGACAAGGGCCAGGTATTGCTCTTCCTTCTTCTTCCTCCCGGCAACCTCCTCCTGGATGCGGGCGGTACGTTCAGCGACCAGTTTACCCAGGTGGTCGCGGTGCATCTTCAGCTCATCCTCCATCCTCTTGTGACCCGTAATGTCCCTGAGGATCCCCTGGACCAACGTCCTTCCCCCGTACTTGATCGGGGAACCCGTTATATCGACGGGAATGACGTTCCCGTTCTTCGTCAGTATGCTCGTGTTGTAAAGGGCACTCAGCTGACCCCCCGTTATCTCGGCAAAGTGATCCCTGATCCTCTCGTGTTCCTCGTTCGGATGGATGTCGAGGAGGGTCATGCCCACGAGTTCCTTCTTTTTGTAACCCAGGAGTTCCGCGGCCCTGCGGTTGACTTCCAGGAAGCTCCCCTTCACGTCGGCGATGACAATGGCATCGCTGGCCTGATCTATTAACGCCCGGTACCTCTCCCGGCCGTCATTGGAGTTCTTCGCCGCGTCCTGCCTGCCGGCATGCCGGCCCGCCTCGTGCAGACGGAAGGCCATCCTGACGCAAGTGTGGAGACGCTCCTCGCCGGAGCCGTGCATGGCGTAGCTGTAATAGAGCGGGTTCCCGGTCCTCAACGTGATATTCTGCCCAAAAGAAGGGGTATGGAAATAAAAGAGAGCCGGTACGTCCCTTTCCCCGAGAATGACCTCGACTGTCTCCGGCCCGCTCATACCGTTGCCCAGGTCGATGTTGGCGACGACAAGGTCGATGTCGGCACCCGAGCGGACCTCCTGCACCGCCTCCTCGCCCGATGCGGCGATGACGACGGTATAACCACATCCCTCGAGGGCCCGTCCACGTGCCTCGGCGGTCTCCGCCTCGTTCTCCACGAGAAGAATGGTCCTCCTGTGACGCATCCGGCCTCCGGCGAACACACAATGTCAGAAGATTAATTCCATTATCGCAAAATGGCATATGTAAATCAAAAGATATTTATTGAGCCATGAGAGCGGCACGTTCCCCCCCAACGTTCAGGCGTCCCGAAACTCACCCTCTTTCGGCCTGGCCTTGGTATCTGAAACGTGAAACCTGGAACCTGAAACCGTCTTTCAGGATTGCCTGTTCCGGTAATCCCTGTAGCCGAATCGCTTCACGACATCCAGCGTGCCGTCCCTTCTCAGCACCGCTATGTAGGGAAGGCCGATGCCGTTAAATGTGGTGCTCTTGACGATGCTGTAGAGCGCCATGTCGGTGAAGACAAGCCTCGCCCCGCGTTCCAGGGGTTCGTCAAAAGAGTAGTCTCCGACGACATCCCCCGCCAGGCAGCTTGGGCCCGCCAGCCGGTACGTGCGCTCCTTCACCCCCGCCTCGGCCGAGCCGATGACGTGAGGCCTGTATGGCATGAGAAGAACATCGGGCATATGTGTCTCCGCGGAGGTGTCGAGTATGGCTATTTCCATTTCGTTCGTCACGATATCGACAACGGTGGAGACAAGAACCCCCGCGTGGTACACACTGGCCTCGCCGGGCTCGAGATAGACCTCCACCCCGTATTTCCTCTTAAAGGCATTGATGAGGCCTATGAGGCGTTCAAGGTCGTAGTCGTCCCTGGTTATGTGGTGACCGCCTCCGAAGTTCACCCACTTGAGGCCCTGCAGATACGGGGCGTAGAGTCTCTCGAAGGACTCAAGGACCCTTTGAAGGACGTCGGAATTCTGCTCGCACATCGCGTGAAAATGCAGGCCCCCGACCTGGCCGGCAACGGCGGGAAAGCACCGTTCGAACTCGTCATGCACCACCCCCAGTCTCGAACGGGGGGCGCAGGGGTTGTACATCGCCGTCTCCACCTCGGCATGCCCCGGGTTTACGCGAAGACCGACCTGGCGCCCCAGCCGCCTGGCCATCGCCCCGTACCTGTCGAGCTGATGAAAGGAGTTGAAGATGACACAATCGGAATACCTGAGGACCGCCCGTATGTCCTTTTCGCCATAGGCCGCACCGAAGGTGTGGACCTCCTTCCCGAACTCCTCGCGGCCCAGTCTTGCCTCGTTGGCACCGCTGGCACATACCCCGTCGAGGTAAGGGGTCATCACTCCGAAGGTGGCAAAGGATGCGTAGGCCTTCAGGGCATGAAGTATCCTGCACCCCGTCCTGTCCTTCACATACCTCAGGACACGCATGTTCTCCTCGATGAGATTCTCGTCGATGAGGTAGACAGGGGTTCGGACGATACTCTCCGCGACACGCGGAGCTCCCTCTTCCGCTTCCCGGAAAATCCTCGAGCGCGCCTTCATGACGAGACGCGTCAGTGTCTTCAAACCCTTTCCGTCGAGGGCTCCGAGAACCCTGCGCCTGTGCCGGTCATTGAGGACGTGGTACATCGCTGCGGCGCGCGTATCTTTCGCGGAGATGCATTTTAGGATCTCCTGGATGTTCAGCGCGGCACCCACGTGTTCGTCACGGCTCCTGTGGCAGAGACGCATGCTCCACGACCTGCCAGGGAAGGCCGTGTTTTCCCAGGGCCTCCATAAAAGGGTCGGGGTCGAGGTCTTCCATGTTGAACACCCCCGTGCCCTGCCAGACACCCGTGAGCACCATCATCGCCCCGATCATGGCAGGCACGCCCGTCGTGTAGGCGATCGCCTGCGTACCTGTCTCCCTGAACGCCTCTTCGTGGTCACAGACATTGTAGATGTAGCGGGTAATGGTGTTGCCGTCCTTCATGCCCGTCATGATGTTGCCGATGACGGTCTTCCCCGTGTATTTCGTGCCCAGCGAGGCCGGTTCGGGAAGCAGGGCCTTGAGGAACTTTATCGGGACCACCCTGCGCCCCTCGTAATCGACCTCGTCGATCCTCGTCATTCCCACGTTCCGAAGGACCTTGAGGTGGGTCAGGTAGTTCTCGGAAAAGGTCATCCAGAACCTCGCCTTTTTCAGCCCCTTTATCTTCCTGGCGAGGGATTCCAGTTCCTCATGGTAAAGGAGATAGCTCTCCTTTTTCCCGGCCACGGGGTAGTCGAAGGTGAAATGAACGCTGCCTTCCTCGATGATCGCGGGCGTCTCGATCCACTCCCCCTGTCTCCAGTGGCGCACCGCCTGCGTGACCTCGCGGATGTTTATCTCGGGATTGAAGTTGGTCGCGAAAACGTGGCCGTGTGACCCCGCGTTGCAGTCGAGGATGTCGAGGTAGTGTATCTCGTCGAAAAGGTGTTTCTGCGCGTAAGCTGCGAAGACGTTCGTCACCCCGGGGTCGAAGCCGGACCCGAGAAGGGCCATGATCCCCTTCCCGCGGAACCGGTCCTGGTACGCCCATTGCCAGCTGTATTCAAAGTGGGCCTCGTCGAGGGGCTCATAGTTGGCGGTGTCTATGTAGTGCACACCCGTCTCGAGACAGGCGTCCATGATATGCAGGTCCTGGTAGGGCAGGGCCAGGTTCAGGACCACGTCGGGCCTGAAAGACCTTATGAGAGAGACGAGCTCCGGGACGTTGTCGGCATCAACCTGTGCCGTCCCGATGTCCCTGCCGTACCTCCGCCTGATGTCGTCCCTGATGGCATCGCATTTGGACAGGGTCCGGCTGGCGATGAGGATCTCCCTGAAAACTTCGGGCACCTGCGCGCATTTGTGGGCGGCTACCGTGGCAACCCCTCCCGCCCCGATTATCATGATCCTTCCATGGTCCTTGTTGTTCATAGTCCTTTCTCCTGAAGAACGAATCGATCGTGGTCTACTTGATGCCGGAATGCAAGAGCATGACGATCTCCCTCGCGACCTTGGCGGCACATACGGAGGAAACGAAGGTTGTGTCGTAATCCGGGGCCAGTTCGACGAGGTCGGCGCCGATGATTTCCATCCCCTTGAGAACACACAGGTAATCCATAACTTCCCTGAACGTCAACCCTCCAGGCTCCGGGGTCGTCACGCCCGGCATGACAGAGGGATCGAGAACGTCGATGTCGAAGCTGACATAGACCGGAATGTCCCTGTCGAGGCCTTCGGCCAGCGCCGCGGGCGAGTGGGCGGGGGACAGCTCCGCGAACTCCTGCCTTGTGCCCGACCGTATACCTACCTGGTACATCCGCGACACACCGAGTTCCCGCACACGCTTCATCACCGTGGCATGAGAGAGCTTCTCGCCCTCATATTCGTCCCTCAGGTCGCAATGGGCGTCAAAATGGACGAGCTGAAAAAGCGGGAAAAACCTCTTTACGGCCTTCAGGAGAGGATACGTCACGAGATGCTCTCCACCGAGGAACAGGGGCTTGCGGCCGGGCGCGATCATCTTCGCCGCCGAGGCCTCGATGCGGTCAAGAGACGCCGGGAGATTGCCCTGGGGAAGTTCGAGATCGCCTGCGTCGAAGAGGGCCATCTCGTCAAGGTCGAGATCCAGGTAGGGGCTGTACGTCTCCAGGGTCCACGACGCCCTCCTCAGGCTCTCGGGGCCGAATTTCGACCCGCCCCGAAAGGATGATGTGACATCGAGCGGACAACCCAGCAGTACGATGCCCGGTCCCCCCTCATCGGGCCGGGAAGACATATACCTGTTGTGAAAAACACCTTCCATCACAATAGCCTCTGGGAATTTCCGATCACACGAATGCTGCCGCCAAAGACCTCCCTGTCAGAGGGTCATTGTCAGTCCCACAGGACCACACCGGCGAACACGGCACCGATGGCAGCGACCTTAAACGTGGCCGATATGGCCATTATTTCCTTGATGGGCCGCTTGCGGACTTCCATCCCTTTCTCGGCCATCTTTTTGACCTGCTCGAGGACGACCTTCTCTTCGGCCCTCGCTGAATATTCCATGATAAGGCCCGCAAGGGACGGGTCCTGAGGTATCCCTATCGCGACGGCGGCCGATATCACCTCTCCCGGAACATCGCTCGTAAGGGAGGCATACGCGACGGGCACGAGCGCTCCCTGCGGAAGCGCCGTCGGACGGGGCTTGATCTCCTCACAGTCGGGAGGCAGGATGCTGCTCATTCTCACGAGGTTCGTATCTCCCACACCCGAAGCTAGAAGGGCCCCGTCAAATGCGTTGAGCAGTGAAAAACCGTCGGACGAACCACTGACAAGAAAAAACTTCGTAGGTGTTTTGACAATCAATGTAACCACCTCCCAAATGGATTAGGCCTCACAGTTCCAAGGCATCTCATTTGCCGGCGAGGCTCAGCCGTTCTGCAACGCAACAGGCAGAATGAACCCCGCCCCGGTCTTTGCTTGCTCGCCACGATCTCCCTCCCTCACGCTTTCTATTCCCTCGCACGGGACATCTAGAAATTCGGAGGGGATGATACCCACAACAGGACTGCCGTCGCCTTTCGCTTGTTTATGATGTAATGCTTCCTCGTCGCCTTATAATAGAAGCACTCGCCTTTTTTCACCTTCTGGGGTTTTCCGCCCAGTACCAGTTCGACGCTCCCGGAAACGACAAAACCGAACTCCTCACCCTCGTGAGGCTCCCCCTCCGGGGTCCTCTCGCCAAACCTCAGCTCAAGGAGTGCCGGATCCAGCAGGCGGTTCTGCGCCGCCGGCACGAGTATCTGAAAACCCTTCACGCCCTCCATCTCGAGATCGACCCTGTCCTTGAGCTTGAATACGATCTTCTCCTCGAAGGCTCCGTTGAAGAAGTGGGAAGGCTTTTCGTCGAGAGCGTCGAGTATCCCGATGAGGCTTTCAACAGACAGGGACGTGAGGCTTCGCTCCACCTGCGAGATAAAACCCTTCGTCAAACCCGCCCTCGTCGCCAGTTCCTCCTGGGTAAGGTTCTTCGCCTGCCTCAGTACCTTGATCCGTTCCCCTATGCTTATTTCTTCCGATCTTGCCATAACAGTATATAC
>LVAA01000128.1 GCA_001603955.1 Syntrophobacterales bacterium Delta_02
CCTGAAACCTGAAACCTGAAACCTGAAACCTGAAACCTGAAACCTGAAACCTGAAACCGTGTTTACTCTATTCCAGATCGGGAGAAAAATCAATTCGCGGCCAGGTATTCCTGGCCGACTGCCGTTTCGATGGCGGAGATGAGGCGATCGATCCCCTCCTTCTTGAGGGAGGATATGGAAACGGCAGCGTAACGCCTCTCCACGTTGGCGATGACGGCGCGGTCCACCCTGTCCGTTTTGTTGAATACGATGAGCCGCTTCTTGGCCGAAAGGTTGAGGCCCTCGATGACGCTCTCCACGGAGGCAATGCGGTCTTCGAGGTCGGGGGCGCTTATGTCGACGAGGTGAAGGAGCAGGTGGGCGTCTTCCAGTTCCTCGAGCGTTGCCATGAAGGCGCGCAGGAGCACCTCGGGCAGGCGGGTTATGAAGCCGACGGTGTCCGTGAGGATTATCCTCTTGCGCTCAGGGTATTTTATCATCCGCGTCGTGGGGTTGAGCGTCGAAAAGGGTTTGTCCTCGACCTCCACCCGGCTCTTCGTGAGGAGGTTGAGAAGCGTCGACTTGCCGGAATTGGTGTATCCAACGATGGAAACGATGGGAATGGACGAGGCGCGCCTGCGCTCCCTTTTCTTGTCGCGCACCTTCCGTATCTCCGTGAGCCTGCGCTCGAGGAACGCTATGCGGTCCCGTATCCTCCGGCGGTCGACTTCCAGCTTCTGTTCTCCGGGTCCCCTGCCGCCGATGCCTCCCATTAGGCGGGAGAAAGCGGTGCTTTTCTCGGTGAGCCTGGGGAGGATGTAGCGCAGCTGGGCAAGCTCCACCTGTATCTTCGACTCCGTGGTGTTAGCCCGGCCGGCGAATATGTCCAGGATGAGCTGGTTGCGGTCGATGACCTTCAGTTCCGTTATCTCCGATATGTTCTTTATCTGGCCGGGTGTCAGTTCTTCGTCGAAGACGAGAAGGTCGGCGCCGAGCTGCTGGCACTTCATGACGATCTCCTCGACCTTGCCCCTTCCGATGAGGTACCGGGGATGGAGTTCCTTGGGTCTCTGCACCACGGCGTCGAGAGCAGTGATTCCCGCGGAGTAGCAGAGGTCCTTCATCTCGGCGATGTAGTCATCGACGTTCTTTTCCCTGCCGGGGATGACGACGCTCACGATGACGCAGCGGTCGTGTTTGTCCTTCGTCACGTAGAACCTGCCCCGCTCCCTGACGAATTCGTTCTCAAGTTCGGTGATGAACTCAATGAAATCAAAGTCCAGCTCCGACACCGGCCCGGGTTCCATGAAGTCCCAGGCCCTTCCTTCCCTGTTCTCGGGCACGAGGTACCCGACGTGGATCGCCTCGCCCTTCTCCCCCCGCATCTGAGTGATGCAGGCCACGAGGTCGAGCTGCAGGAGGGCGAGGTCCGTCAGGTCCTCGCGGGAGAGGAGTTCGCCCCTTAAGTGGGTGTGGATGAACCTTACCCCCCTGAAGCGCGCCCTTCCCGTCCGTTCCGTGGAAAGGGGAGGGATCTCGATGCGGCGGTTATCCCCGACGATGACGTACTCGATGAGCCCGCGGCGGTTGATGATAAGGCCTATCTGGCGCGAGGTCTCCTTGGATATGTCCATGAGCTGCCGCGCCAGGTCCGCCGTGATGACGGCGGAAGGCTCGATACGCTTTTTGTAGATATTGGTCAGACGTCTTTTGATGAGATGATTGAGACCCTGGGTGTTTCCGTAAAGCTCTATGGCATACCTCTGTCTGTCACGCCTTCGCTACGAGTTCCCGGTCTATCTCCATGCGCGCGCAGTAATCGACGCCTTCCAGGAGGATGGCGATCCTTTCCTTGCCGTCGAGCTCCTGTTCGAAGATGCCGCTGAACCCCTTGAAGGGGCCTTCCTGGATGATGAGCTTTTCCCCTTTCTCGAACCTCGGCTTCTCCACGGTGGCCACGCCATCGGTGAGGCGCTCCCTGATGAAATCGATGAGCCTTTCCTGAAGGGGGATTATCCTGCCGTTGAAGTTGACTATGGTCTTTATGCCCCGGGTGTACTTGACTAGGCGGAACTCGTCAATGGGGTGGAACTTGACGAAGATGTACCCGGGGAACATGGGTTCTATGATATCCGTGAACTTTCCCTCGCGCCAGCGCTTGAACCTGAGCTTCGGGGCGAGGACGTCGATCCCCCCCTGCGCAAGGTTCACCGCGGCGCGTTCCTCGTTCCTTGCCTTGGTGTTCACAACATACCAGTGTCTTTCATCCATATCTCTATTATGGTGTAAATGTACCGATTTTTCAAGTGAATCGAGGCGGCGTCGCCCGCGCTCTATTGACACGGGCGTTACGGCTCGTTTAACATTAACTACCAGTTATGCTAATATCCGGATTGGACACCGATGGCTGAAGAAGACCTGTCGCAACTCAGGATAGACAAGAGCCGACCCGCCTTCCGGGCGGCCCGGGGCAAAAGAAAGACCGTCTATATCGTGGCGTCGGCGGTCATCGTGCTCATCGTTGTTCTTGCTGCGGCCGGGGTCTTCTCGCCCGCCGTCAGGGTCGACGCCGTCAGCGTGCAGAAGTTCTACCCGGCGCAATCCTTCACACTCCTCAATGCCAGCGGTTATGTCGTGCCCCAGCGAAAAGCGGCGGTTGCCTCGAAGGTCACGGCGCGCCTGGAAGAACTCTTCGTGGAAGAGGGCAACAAGGTGAAGAAGGACCAGGTCCTGGCGCGCCTCGAGAACGCTGACCTTGCCGCCGGCCTGAGACAGGCCGAGGCCAATCTCAATGTGGCCCGTTCGTCGGTCGACCAGGCGCGGGCCGAACTGAACGATGCCAGGGTGAACTTCGAACGGGAGAAGCGCCTCCTGGCCAAGGAGTTCACCACCCGCTCTGTTTATGACGCCGCCGAGGCCAGGTACAAGAAGGCCCTGGCTTCGGTCGCGGGTGCCGAATCCTCGGTAAGGGCAAGGCAGGCCGCCGTCAGGGAGGCCCGGGTCTCCCTGGAATACACGTACATACGGGCGCCTTTTGACGGTGTCGTCCTCACGAAGAACGCCGATGTCGGGGACATCATCACGCCCATAGGCGCCGCGTCGACGGCCAAGGCGGCGGTTGTCACCCTGGCGGACATGTCGTCGCTGAAGGTGGAGGCCGACGTTTCCGAGTCGAACCTGGGAAAGCTTAAAGTGGGCCAGCCCTGCCAGATCCAGCTCGACGCCATCCCCGACAAGCGTTTCGACGGTACCGTCCACATGATCGTTCCCACGGCGGACAGGACGAAGGCGACGGTCATGGTGAAGGTGAGCTTCAACCACCTCGATCCCAGGATACTCCCCGAGATGAGCGCGAAGGTGGCTTTCCTCTCGCGGGAGGTCAGCGCCGGTGAGAAGACGCCGCGGAAGGCGGTCAACGGTAAGGCCATCGCGGAAAGAAAGGGCGGGAAGTATCTCTTCATCGTGAAGGATGGGCGCGCCGTCATGAGGCAGGTGACAACGGGAGAGACCTTTGGCGAAATGGTGGAGATCAGGAGCGGAGCCGCTTCGGGTGACCGGGTCGTTCTCGATCCTCCCGAGCGCCTCAAGGACGGCTCCCGGGTGAGGATCACAGGGCAGTAGATGGACGCCGGGACCATAGTCTCCATACAGAAGCTTTACAAGTCGTACCATCGGGGTGACCAGGTCATCCCCGTCCTCAGCGACATCAGCTTCGATATCGCCGAAGGGGAGTTCCTGGCGCTCATGGGTCCCTCGGGGTCCGGCAAGAGCACGCTCCTCAATCTCATCGCCGGTATCGACCAACCCGACAGCGGTTCCATCGTGATAGGGAACGTCGACGTCACGATGCTCACGGAAACGGATCTGGCGAAATGGCGCGCTCTCAACGTGGGTTTCATCTTCCAGTTCTACAACCTCATCCCCGTGCTGACGGCCTTCGAGAACGTTGAACTGCCCCTGCTTTTGACGCCCCTTTCACGCTCCGAGCGCAAGGCGCACGTCGAGATGGCCCTCAGGGTGGTGGGGCTCGCCGACCGGATGGACCACTACCCGTCGCAACTCTCGGGTGGGCAGGAGCAGCGCGTCGCGATAGCGAGGGCGATCGTCACAGACCCCACCATACTCGTTGCCGACGAACCCACGGGGGACCTCGACAGGAGGTCGGCCGAGGAGATCATGGACCTCATGGACCGGCTGAACGGGGAGTCGAAGAAGACCATCATCATGGTTACCCACGATCCGCGGGCGGCGAAGAAGGCACACGTCATCAGGCACCTCGACAAGGGCATCCTGACCAATGCAGATCCTCAAGATACTCATTAAGAATGCCTTCAGGCACAGGCTTCGCACGGGGCTCACCATTCTCTCCATCACCATCGCACTCCTTGCGTTCGGACTTTTGAGGACCGTCATCAACGCCTGGTATTCAGGGGTGGAGGCCTCGAGCGCTTACAGGCTTGTGACCCGCAACGCGGTCTCCATCATGTTTCCCCTTCCTTATTCTTACAAGGACAGGATCCGGCAGGTGGACGGAGTCTCGGAGCTATCCTGGGGGAACTGGTTCGGCGGGATCTATATCGACGAGAAGAACTTCTTTGCCAATTTTGCCGTCGATGCAGGGACGTATTTTGACCTTTACCGTGAATACACGCTGCCCGACGACCAGAGGGCCGCCTTCTTCCGGGACCGCAAGGGGTTCGTCGCCGGACGGAAGCTTGCGGAGAGATTCGGATGGAAGATAGGAGACACCGTCGTCCTCAGGGGCACCATCTATCCGGGCAACTGGGAATTCGTTATGCGCGGCATATACAGGGGGAGGGAGCCGAACGCGGACGAGACGGTCTTCATGTTCCACTGGGACTACCTTAACGAGTCCCTGAAGAAGACCGCTCCGAGAAGGGCCGACCAGGTGGGTTTCTACATGGTGGGTATCGAGGATCCCGGAAGGGCGATCTCCATTGCCGAAGCCATAGACGCCCTTTTCAAGAATTCCTTTGCCGAGACGATCACGGAGACGGAAAAGGCCTTCACCCTGGGTTTCGTGGCCATGTCGGACACGATCATAACGGCGATCCAACTCGTCTCTTTTGTCGTCATCGTCATCATCCTCGCCGTCGTAGCGAACACTGTGGCCATGTCGGTCAGGGAGCGCACGAACGAGTACGCCGTCTTCAAGACGCTCGGTTTCGGCGGCTGGCGGATAGTCGGACTTATCCTGGGAGAGTCCGTGGTCATCACCATGATGGGATGCGCCGTGGGGATAGCGGCCACGTACCCCGCGGCGGCGGCATTCGGCAAGGCGATGGGTGCGTATTTTCCCGTCTTCAACGTCGAGTCTGATACCATCGTCCTCGATATCGTTTTTTCCGCGGCCGTGGGCGTCCTCGCCGCCGTGATACCCGTATACCGCACTCTGAAGATGAAGATCGCCGACGGGTTGAGGATGATCGAATGAAAGGCGTTCCCTTTTCGTACAGCCTCAGGAATCTCTGGACCCGCAGGCTCACGACGGTGCTGACCGTCTCGGGCATGGCGCTCGTCGTTTTCGTGTTCACGACGATCCTCATGCTCGCCGAGGGTCTCCAGAAGACACTGGTCGAAACGGGGTCGTACGATAATGCCGTCATCATACGGAAGGGGTCGGGTACAGAGGTGCAGAGCTGGGTTGATCGTGCCCAGGCGGGGATCATCGAAACGGATCCCATCGTCGCAACGGGACCCGGCGGAAAGCGACTCGTGGCAAAGGAGCTCGTCGTTCTCATCGGTCTTCCCAAGAAGGATACGAACAAGGTCTCCAACGTGACGATCCGGGGGATCGGAGAAAGCTCCCTTGCCCTTCGTCCCCAGGTGGTCCTCGTGAGGGGCCGGATGCCGCGGATGGGCTCCTCGGAGGTCGTCGTCGGCTCAAGCGTTGCAAAGCGTTTCAAGAACGCCGACCTGGGAGGGGAGTTGCGCTTCGGGATGCGGCAATGGCGCATCGTGGGGGTTTTCGACGCGGGCAACACAGGTTTTACCTCCGAGATCTGGGGTGACGTGGAACAGCTCATGCCCGCCTTCAGGCGCCCTGTCTTCTCCTCCATGCTCCTTCGGATGAACGACCCCTCGCGGTTCGAGGACTTCAAGAAGAGGATCGAGACGGACCCCCGTCTCACGCAGGAGGTGAAACGGGAGACCCGCTACTACCTGGAGCAGTCGGAGATGATGGCCAAGTTCCTGCGTATCCTCGGGATATCGCTGACGCTTATCTTCTCCCTCGGGGCCATCATAGGCGCCATGATAACCATGTACGCCGCCGTGGCGAACAGGATAGGCGAGATCGGCACCTTGAGGGCGCTCGGTTTCCGCCGCAGGAGCATCCTTCTATCCTTCCTGGTGGAGGCCCTCCTCCTCGGCCTCATCGGCGGGGCGGCGGGAATAGTATTCGCCTCCTTCATGCAGCTCGTGGAGGTGTCCACGGTGAACTTCCAGACCTTCTCTGAGCTTGCCTTCAAGTTTTCCCTCACCCCCGGCATCACGATGAGGGCCCTTATCTTCGCGATCGTCATGGGCCTCGCGGGAGGTTTCCTGCCGGCCCTCAGGGCGGCACACATGAACATCGTGGAGGCACTGAGAAGCAAGTAGAAAAGACGGTTCCAGGTTTCAGGGGAGAGGACAAAGACAAAAAGAATTGTTGTAAAGGTTGCGGATGGGGGGTGGGGGGGGGTGGTGT
>LVAA01000129.1 GCA_001603955.1 Syntrophobacterales bacterium Delta_02
CCGCTGTTATCCACATAGGTGTAAATTGCGGGGTATGCCGGCAACGGCAACAGGCATAGCCCCGCTATGAGCGCGACCTTGATATTCATATTTAATTCTCTTAAACTTTTTTGTCCTTGTCAAGAGTTTTGGGTTGTAATATGCTTGATAGTCATGGATCCGCAAGGCATTTTGTATGTTGTGGCTACGCCGATCGGGAATCTCGCCGACATCACTCTCAGGGCCATAGATATCCTGAAGGAAGCCGATCTCGTTGTTGCCGAGAGCACATCCCGGGCCCTGAAGCTGTTCAATCACTATGGAATCAAGAACACTATCCTGGGTATCAGCAGCTACAATGAGGAGAGAAGATCGGCCGGGATAATCCGCAGCCTCAAGGCGGGGAAGAAGGTGGCGCTTATTACGGCTGCCGGGACTCCCTGTATCTCCGACCCTGGCAGCATTCTCGTGAGCAAATGTGTTGCGGAGGACGTCGACGTCTGTGCCGTACCGGGAGCCTCAGCGGTCGCGGGACTCGTGTCTGTCTCGGGCCTGTTCGCCGACCGGTTCATCTTTTACGGGTTCCTTCCGCTCAAGAAGGGGAAGAGGAAGAAGGCCCTGGAAGAGCTTTCCTCCTTCCCGTATCCCATTGTCTTCTATGAGTCGCCGCGGCGCATCGAGGAGACTCTCGGATATGTTCTCGACATTATGGGAGACCGGAAGATGGTCATGGTCAAGGAAATGACGAAGCTTTTCGAGAAGACCTATCGGGGCACCGTGAGCGAGGTAATCGAGGGGGTCTCGGGAGAGGAGAAAAGGGGAGAATACACCTTCATGATCGCCGGGAGCGAGAAGCAGCACGGGCGGACCCCTTCCGATTTTTGTTGAATACGGGCCCGCGGCCCATCATAATGTTGACAGGCCCATGAGATCGAGGATCATGCATAATGCGGTCGCGTTCGTCCTGGCCGGTGGTGCCGGCGAGAGGCTGCATCCGCTCACGCGGGACAGGGCGAAACCTGCCGTGATTTTCGGGGGCAAATACCGCATCATCGACTTCACCCTGAGCAATTGCGTCAATTCGGGTATCAGAAAGATATTCGTTCTTCCCCAGTACAAGTCGCATTCCCTCATAGAGCACACGCGGGACGCGTGGAGCATCCTTAACCCCGAGTTGGGCGAGTTCGTCTCCAATCTTTCCCCGCAGATGAGGGTGGGCGAAGACTGGTACAGGGGTACCGCCGACGCGGTATATCAGAACCTTTATCATCTGAGGCAGGTGGACGCTGAACATGTGGTCGTCCTTTCCGCCGATCACGTGTACAAGATGGATTACAGCCATTTCGTGAGATATCATCAGAGCAAGAGATCGGATATGACCATCTCCGGAATCGAGGTCGATATTGCGGAGGCCTCGCGTTTTGGGGTCATCCACACGGGTTCCGATTCGCGGGTCATAGGGTTCGAGGAGAAACCGGCGGAGCCGCGCCCCATGCCCGGATCTCCCGACAAGGCCTTCGTTTCGATGGGAGTCTATGTCTTCAGGCGCGATGTCCTTATCGATATGCTAACGAGGGATGCCCAGTGCGACGGATCTTTCCACGATTTCGCGCGGGACCTCATACCCTTCATGTATCCCCGCAACAGGGTCTTTGTTTACCGTTTCGGCGCCGGGAAGGGGCGCGACCGGGCATACTGGAGGGACATCGGCACGATCGAGGCATACTGGCAGGCGAACATGGACCTCGCTTCGGTGACCCCGGAGTTCAATCTCTACGACAGGGATTGGCCTATCAGGACCTACGAAGGCCAGTACCCCCCCGCGAAGACCATCTTCGCCGACGAGACGGGAGGCAGGGCCGGCAAGGCCCTTGATTCCATCATCTGCAGCGGGGTCATCATAAGCGGGGGCACGGTGCGCAATTCCGTGCTTTCCCCCGGCGTCCGTGTCAACAGCTACGCCGAGGTTAGCCAATCCATCCTTTTTCACGACGTGGTCGTCGGCATGAGAGCAAAGGTGCGAAGGGCCATCATAGACAAGGGGGTCCGCATACCCGATGGCATGAAGATAGGCTACGATCCGGAAAAGGACCGGCAGAGGTTCTTTGTCTCCGACGAAGGGATAGTGGTCATACCCAAGGGAGAAGTCCTCTAGTCCGGTATAGCCTCTAGTTTTTTCCGGAGTTTTTTCAGCTTCTCACGTTCAAGCGGCTCAAGCGGCTGCAACGGTCTTCTCTACATTTCCCTCTTCAGCATATAGTCGGCGAGTTCCAGCAGAGCGGTCTTGTAACGTGAGGACGGAAAGATGTCCAGGTATTTCTTTGCCTGCGTGAGGTGCCTTTCCGTCGCTTGCAGCGTGTAGGCGATGCCGCCGTTCTCCTCTATGATGTCGAGCACGCGGTCGAAGTCGCGCTGTGTGATCTTTTGCTTGTCGAAGATCTTCTCTATGTAGGCCTTGTTCTTTCCCCCAACTTTCCCGAGAACGTGGATGAGGGGAAGGGTTACCTTGCCTTCCTTCAGGTCGGTCCCCACGTGCTTGCCCAGAACGTCATTGTACGACGTATAGTCAAGGACGTCGTCCATGAGCTGAAAGGCGATACCGAGATCGTATCCGAAATTCCTTAATGCCCGTCGTTCACTGTCGGGCCGCTGGCCGAGGATGGCGCCGATCTCGCAGGCGGCACCGAAAAGGACGGCCGTCTTGTTGCCTATTATTTCGTAGTAGTCCTTTTCAGTCGTCTCCACGTCGGCGGTCTTGACTATCTCGAGGATCTCTCCCTCGGATAGCGCCGTAGTCACCTTTGAGATCGTTTTGAGGATCTCGTTATTGCCATCCCGGGACATGAGCTCAAAGGACCTGGAATAGAGGAAATCCCCGACGAGGACGCTGGGTTCATTGCCCCAGACCGTGTTGACCGTCGACAGACCCCGCCTGGTCTTGGCGTTGTCAACAACGTCATCGTGAAGCAGGGTGGCGGTGTGGATGAATTCGATGATCGCGGCGTAGGGGATGTGTTTCCTGCCCCGGTAGCCGCACAGCTTGGAACAGAGCATGACAAGAACGGGACGCACCCTTTTGCCGCCGGATTTTATGATGTAGGTGACGATCTCTTTGATGTAGCTGACCCGCGTGCTGATAAGTTCATCGATGGATGATTCAAGCTTCTCGAGGTCTTTCTGGATGATCTGCGTGAATCCCGACATGACTAGTCTCCGAATGAGTAGTATTCTTTTACTTCCGCAGAGATGGCATCTCCGTCATACACATAGAGCGGTCTCTCGATGTTGGCCCCGACGCCGCCGTCCTTCATGAATTCCGCGAGGACAAGGTTGGCATTCTCATCTCTCCGGGAATGGACGGCACGCAGCCTCTTGAGTGCCAGCTTGCGGGACGCGGCCGCGTGGATGAGCTCGCCGGCGCGGCGCGCCGGATAAATGACGTAAAAACGCCCCTTCCTGACCAGAAGGGATGATGCGGCCCCCGCAAGGGCCTCGAGATCGAGGGCCTCCTCGTTGCGCGCCAGGAGGCGCGACCTTTCCGGGCAAGCCCTGCCGCTTCTGCGTTTAGTGTACGGGGGGTTGGAGACGACCACGTGAAAGGGTGTTTGCTTCATGTCCCGAAGAAGGGTTTTGATATCGGCATTGATGAAACGGACGTGATCCTCGCAACAGTTCATCACCCTGTTCTTTTGCGCCGTCTCATAGAGGTCTGTTTGAAGTTCCACGCCGATCATCTCGTTCGTACAGCCTTTTCTTGCAATATAGATAGGTATGATACCACAACCGGAACCGATATCCAACAGCCTTTCATGCTTTTTCAGGACCACGAAGGCGGCAAGGAGGATTGCATCGATGGAGAACCGATATCCTTTTTTTTTCTGGACGATACGCAGTTCTTCGTTGCACAGGACATCGAGGGTTTCGTCTTTTCCGACGATGTCACGCATATCTGTAGAATACAAGGCCTGTCAGGATCTTTGGATAGAAGAATGTCGATTTGGGGGGCATATCGAGGCCGTTCTCGGCAATGTCCCTCACCTCGTCGACCGTCGTGGGCGGGAGAAAGAATGCCAGGTCGCTGGAGCCGTTCCTCACGGAATCGATGGACCACCTGTGGTCCTCGGTAAAGGAGATCTCATCATCCCTTATCTCCATGATGTCGCGGATGACCCCGCTGTGAACGGCGTTCACCTTCAGTCTCTTCAAGCTGTCGTGGAGGTCCGGGGAGTTGTATATGGGGAGCGGGGCCTTCTCCATCGCCATGTACAGGTGCTGCTGGTCCTCGGCTGAGAAGAAGGCGAAAGCCGGGCGTGACGACTCGGCGACGGCCTTCAGGACTCCTTCGAGCGCATCGTCGCCGGTGAAGGACCTTTTCTCGATCGTCATGTATGCCTCGAGTGACGCGATGAGTTCCCCGAGGGGCCGCTTCCGCGCGAACCTGACCAGCCTGTGGTAAGGAAGGATCACGATGCCCTCATCATACATATCCGTGAGATAGAAGGGGGCATAGGGAACGCCCAGGCGGTAGGACACATCGAGCCTGTGATGTCCGTCGGCAATGTAGATATATTTTGTGTCGAGGATCGCGGCGATGGCACCGATGGAGTCGGGGTCCGTGATCGAGTAGAACCTGGTCCTGATGAGCTGCTCGTCGGTGAATTCAAAGAGCGGCTGCCGCGGAGCGGTGTCGAGCAGGCCCCTGATCCTCTTTTCCCTGTCGTCATAGAGGCCGAAGATAAAGCTTGTATATGTTTTCAGGGTGCCGATGAGCTGTTCCCTGTCGGCCTTCGCCTTTTTGCGCGTTTGCTCGTGCGTCAGGATGCGTTCCCTGTCGAGCCTCTGGAGCCCGATGAAACCCTTTCTGAGGAATGTTGACGACTGAACGGCGAACTCCTGTTCATAGACATAGATGGACTCGCCGGGATCGGTTATGAGAACGCCCTTCGAGAGCCAGTCGTCGAGGGTGTTCTTCGCGCTCCGGTACCTGTCCGTGCCGGGGAGATCCCGGGGAAGCTCCAATCGTATGGCGTTGAAGGGATTCCTCGCGTAATAGGGCTCTGTATCCTCGATCACGTCATAGGGAGGGCAGACGAGATCGGCGATGCCGTCGGTTTTCGCGGTGTTGTAAAGTATTCCCTTGAATGGCTTCATCGGTTTAACCTGCTCGGGGATATGCTGCTTCTGTGTAACATACGTCGGCGGGTCCTGTCAAAAGGTTTCAGGCCGCTCATTTTCCAAGGAAACTGTTGACAGGGCGCGGCGGGTTGTGTTTTAAATTTACACATTGCCGAGGTAGCTCAGTCGGTAGAGCAGGGGACTGAAAATCCCCGTGTCAGCGGTTCAATTCCGTTCCTCGGCATTTTCTTTTTCTGTGTCGCCCTGTTTTTTCGGATCAAATCCCAGGTCTTTCGATTGTGGCAGAAGAGTGATTGTGTTACAATAGCAATCGGCGGTTCTTTTGGAGCATTTCTGACGGTAAAATGGCGCGAGACCGGTTCATAACCCATGTGAACGAGTGTTCATCAAGGCACGTCCCCTTGTGGTGGACCGTCTGCGTTTTCCTTGCCCTGGCGATACCGGGGGCGGGCTTCTGTATAACCCTTGACGACGCGATAAAGAACGGTCTCGGCGAATCCTACGTTATGAAGGAACAGGAGGAATTCGTCAAGAAGTTCAGGTTTTCCTACATATCGTCCATAGATCCTTTTCTGCCGCAGGCCCAGATCGGATCTTCCTACATACGGACGATATCTCCCATGACGCCGATAAGCACCTATACGGGCAACCTCAGGGATACAACCGATTCCCGTGACGCGTTCACGTTCACCGGCTCCATCTCCTGGCGGGTTTTCGACGGCGGCGAGCGGTGGGCAAAGCGGAAGGGCGCGTTTCTCGCCTGGGAAAGAGAGAAGGAGCGCTTCAAGAGCGTTCGGGAAGACGTTGTATACAATATCAAGAGCGCATTCTACGTCGCGCTCGGGGCGAAGTCCATAGTCGGGAAAAGGCAGGAGGCGCTGCAGGCGGCCCAGAAGATACATGACCTCACCCGCGGGAGGTATGAAGAAGGGGTCGCCAGGAAGAGCGAACTGCTGCAGGCGGAGGTCCGGTTCCTCAATGCCAGGATCGACCTGCAGAGGGCCCGGAAGGAATACGAGAAGTCCCTGGAGTCAGTGAGATCTCTGATCATTGTCCAGGTGCCGGACCCTTTCGATGTAGAGGGTCTGCTCTCGGCCCCCTCCTTCAAGGCGGATTACGCGAGTCTCAACGACAGAGCCCTTACGATGAAGCCCGAGATCATAACGCAGCAAAAGGAGATAGACCGGTTGACGACGGTGTATGACGAAAAGAAGGCGGCCTGGTATCCCAAGATAGACAGCACTCTTCAGCAGACCAGGCAGGACAGCAGGTTCTTCCCTGACGGAAGGACCGATGCCTTCATGCTTAGTCTTTCCTTCCCCCTCTTCGATGGGGTCGGCCGGTACTACAACATGCAGGGGGCCATGAGCGACGTCAATGCTGCCCGCCAGAGGCTCGCCGAGACCAGAAGGACCACCAGCCTCGACATTGCGAAGGCCGTCAAGGACTATGAGTTGAGCATGAGCGACGTGAAGATGTACGGTGAGCTCGTCCGGGAGGCGACGTCGAACTTCAACCAGCTGTACGGAGAATACATGGAAGGCAAGGGAGACATACTGAATCTCCTCCAGAGCGAAAAGGACCTCGCATCAGCCAATGAGAACTACGTCAGTTCCCTGGCGAAGGCCCAGATCGCCCTGGCCTATCTCGAGAAGGCGGCCTATCTGGAGGACGGCTGGCGATGAAGAGAAGGGTCCTGTATGCGGTTGCAGCCGCCTGCATCATCATCCTCATCGTTTTCTTCGTTACACGAAAAGGCGACAGGCAGAAGCAGGGCGAACCTTTCACGGTGAAGCGCGCGAACGTTGTCTACTCCACGGAACAGACTGGCATCATCAAGGCGCAGGTGGGCGCCATCGTCAAGGTGGGCACCCGGGCGACGGGGACCCTGAACAGGCTCAAGTTCCAGGTGGGAGATTACGTGAAGAAGGGCGAACTCATCGTCGAGATCGACGATCGCGAGATCCTCGCGAATATCCGCAATGCCGAGGCCGCCGTGGAGGAGCAGCGCCGGGACCTGGAAGCGAAACGTGCTCAGGACCGCTACAACCAGACGAACTACGAGAGAGAGCAGCGTCTTCTCGCGAAGGAATATACCACAAAAGACAGTGTCGAAAAGGCCAAGCGCGAGCTCGACGTCTCCCGCGCCCAGGTCGAGCTCGGCAAGGCAAAGGTGAAGGAGGCGCAGGAGAAACTGAAGGCGCTCAGGGTGAGCCACAGCTACACGAAGATCTACGCCCCTATATCGGGATATATCTCGTCCGTCGCGACCCAGGAAGGGGAGACAGTGGTCTCGGGTCTGTCGGCACCCAACCTGATAACCATCATAGACCCCACAAGGCTGGAGATGTGGATCTACGTGGACGAGACCGACATCGGCAGGGTAAAACCGGGCCTCGAAGTGGAGTACTGGGTTGATGCCTACCGCGACAGGACGTACAAAGGGGTCATCGACCGCATCTATCCGCAGCCGGAGATCAAGGAAAATATCGTCTACTACCTTGCCATCGTCAAGATAGACCCCAACGATGCCCTTACCCTGAAGCCGGAAATGACAAGTCACGTCCGGATCATCATCGAGGAAAAGGCCAACGTGATCGTCGTGCCCAACTCGGCGATACGGTTTGAGGACAGGAAGAATGTCGTCTACGTGAGGTCGAATGGCAAGACCGTTCGTCGGGAAGTCGTCCCCGGTGTCCGCGATCAGCGCTACACTGAGATAACATCGGGTCTTGCCGAGGGGGAACAGGTCATCGTTCCCACCGTTGCGCCGGCTGCAAACAAAGCGCAGGGCAACCCGGGTCCGAGACATTGATCATTCTCCGGAACATCAGGAAGAGCTACTTCGTAGGGGACCGGGAGCTGCCGATCCTCAAGGGCATTGACCTGGCGATCACAAAAGGGGAGTTCGTCGTTCTCATGGGTGTTTCCGGATCGGGGAAGACGACGCTCCTGAACATCATCGGCCTTCTCGACAAGCAGACGACGGGGGAGTATGTCTTCGCCGATACCAACGTCGATGGCCTCGACGACGAAAGGCTCGCCGACATGCGGAATAACTACATAGGCTTTGTCTTCCAGCAGTTCTTTCTCCTGCCATACCTCGATGCCATAGAGAACGTCCTCATACCCATAGTCTATTCCAGGAAGGACATCAGGCATCCCCGGGACAAGGCTAAGATGCTCCTCGGGAAATTCGGTCTCGAACACAGGATACACAACAAACCGTCACAACTCTCCGGAGGCGAACAGCAGAGGGTGGCCATCGCACGGGCCCTCGTCAACGATCCGGAGCTGATCCTTGCCGATGAGCCGACGGGGGCCCTTGATTCGAAGACGGGCGGCGAGATCATGGAACTCTTCCGGATGCTCAACGACGAAGGAAAAACGATCATTGTCGTGACCCACGACCCCAAGCTCGCGACCTTTGGAAGACGCCTTGTCAGGATAGAGGATGGCGCTATTTCAGAAGATATCTCAACTTAGAGAATTTGTCGAAGAGGTCCTGAAGATCCTCTATTACTACCGGGGGAGGGTCATCTTTTCCTTCTCCGGTGTTACCCTCGGCATACTCTCCATCTGCATCATCATTACCACCATCGATGGGGCGAACAAGAAGGCCCAGGATATCTTCGAGGTCCTCGGGCCGGATTCGATCATGATCTTCGGCGGCGGCGAAAGGCAGCGCGCCGCCAGGTTGCGGCTGAACACCTTGAAGGTCGGCGACGCCGACCTGATCGCCCGGGTGGAGGGCGTCTACGATATCATGAAGGTGTACTCGGCGCGCGACGTGATGATGCGATACAGGGACAGGAACTGGCAGACCCGGGCGATAGGGTCCACGACGAACTATTTCGATTCCCTGGCCTGGAAACTCAAGGCGGGAGGTGTTTTCACGACCGCCGACTACGACCGGGCGGAGCCCGTCTGTGTCGTCGGGGCCAAGGTGTACGAGGAACTTTTCAAGGGTGAAAATGCCCTGGGAAAGACGATCCTCGTGGGCAAGCTCCCCACGAGGGTCATCGGCGTTCTGGAAGAACGGGGAGGGAGCGTCGGGGGGCCCCACGTTGACGACAGGGTAATCATGCCGCTGACCACGGTGACATCGCGCATCGTCAATGAAAAACGATATCTCAGCATGGTGCGGGTGAAGACGAACAGGGACCTGGACGGCACGATAGAGGACATCCGGGCCATCCTCAGGGCCAGCCACGGCCTGAAGGGCAACCTTGACGATGACTTTACCATCAGGAGCTCGAAGGACATCCTCGCATTCGTAACGGTGATCTCGGGGTCGCTCCTGCTCTTCCTGGGGACGGCATCGATTGTGGCCCTTGTGGTGAGCGGTTTCGTCCTGGCCAACCTCTTTTATCTCACAATACAGGAACGCAAGAAGGACATCGGCATCAGACGGGCCTATGGCGCGACCCGGAAAGGCATCCTCCTTTCCTTTCTTTTCGAATCCATCCTTATCACCTTCATCGGCGGCATCGCCGGGATATTGCTCAGCGTTATCCTCGGGGGCACTTTTGAAAAGCTTTTCGACATTCCCATGATGTTCTCCTTTAAGGTGGTTGTCTTTGCCCTGGTTTTCAGCTTTTTCACGGGTCTCCTGTCGGGATTGAGGCCCGCCCTGAGAGCGAGCAGGATAGAACCCATAGAGGCCATCCGGGGATGAGATACACCGCTGCATTCTATCTCAGGATAGCCTTTCAAAATCTTGTCGTCCACAAGGCGAGGATGACCCTGGCACTCCTGGGCATCCTTTTTGCGGTCATGAGCCTCGTGGCCTTCGGCAATATCAGCAACGGCATGAAGAGTAAGATAGAGTCGGAGATCGGAAAGTTCGGGAAGAACCTGGTGATCGTCCGCGCAGGCCTTGTCTTCGCGGCGGGTAGGAGCGCGCGGCAGTTCTCGGAATCGCAGACCCTGAAACTAAAGGACGCCGAACTTATCAAAGAGTCCGTTCCCGGGATCGTGGAAGTCGTTCCCTACTATGATGCCAGCTATCCAGCACGGTACAAGGACAACCTGCTTACGGTGAGCGTGGCGGGGGTGTCGAACGAGGTGTTCGACATACGCAATATCGACCTGGTGGTTGGAAGGTACTTCACTGCCGATGAGGACGCGAAAGCCGAGAAGAAGGCCGTTATCGGGTACAAGGTCTTTGAGAACCTTTTTCCTGGTGAGGATCCCATAGGGAAGAACATCCTTGTTTTTCGCGTTCCCACCGAGATCGTGGGAGTCATGGCGGAAAAAGGCACTGACTTTGCGGGTCAGGACCAGGACCTCCAGGTCTACATCCCTCTCAACGCGTTCATGCGCCGATACAGCAACGTGGATCACATAAAGGGGATATACGTGCAGGTGCAGGACGGTTATTCGCTTACCGGCATGAAGCTGACGTTAAGGAATTTCATTCGAAAGATCCATAACATGAAGCCGGAACAGAAGGATGACTTTTCCATTTTCACCATGGAAGACATCGTGAGGACCCAGGAAGAGGGTATACGCCTTGTTTCCGTTCTCACTATCATCGCGTCGACGGTATCGTTCCTTATCGGCGGACTGGGGATCTTCGCCATCATGCTCCTTTCGATATCGGAGCGGAAGATGGAGATCGGCATCCGGCGGGTCGTGGGGTCCAAGAAACGGGACATCATAATCCAGTTCCTGTCGGAATCGGTCATCGTGGCGCTCGTAGGCGGCATCGGGGGCATTCTGGCAGGCTTCCTGATAACCGTCATCGTCAACGTTATCGGAGGGTTCCCGATGGTTTTCTCCATGAACACGCTTGTGGCCCTTGGCATCAGCATGGTCATTGGCGTTCTCGCGGGCATCTACCCTGCCATGGAGGGAACGAAATACGAGCCGGTGAAAGCACTCTACTCTTAAAGACCGTTCCAGGTTTCAAGCCTCAAGTTCCAAGTTTCAAGAAAAAAACACCCTTCAGACACGGCATGGTCCGCAACTCGGGCAAGACTGGAACGTTTGCGGGAACCTCCGCAATCCCGTACCGTTTCCAAGACCTTTGACCTGAGACCTGAAACTTGAGACT
>LVAA01000130.1 GCA_001603955.1 Syntrophobacterales bacterium Delta_02
CCAGTATCTCCCGCACGTTCGCCACGTCGATCGCGAAGACCTCCTCGCCGAGCTGGAAGGTGAGATACTGCCGTGTACCGTTTATCGAAGACACGCTCATGGTAACCTCCCTAGAACCTCTCGAACTCCTCGTCGAACCTGTCGCTTCCCGTGCCCATCTCGATGCTTATACCTTCACCGGAGCCGTTGCCGTTCGAGGCGGGCTTCTTCGCCGCGGCGATCTGGCGCGGGGGCTCCTTGACCACGGTTGCCTTCTTCTCCTGCCTGTGGGCGACGGCCTGCCTCTTCACCCTCTTGTCCTCGTTGCCGGTCCTGAAGAAGCCGATGATGTCCTGGAGCTGGACCGCCTGGGAGGAGAGCTCCTCCGCCGTCGATGCCATCTCCTCCGTCGCGGAGGCGTTCTCCTGGATGACCTGGTCGAGCTGCTGGATGGCCTTGTTGATCTGGTCGGCGCCGGAGTTCTGCTCGTTCGACGCGGCGCTTATCTCCTGGACGAGCTCCGCCGTCTTCTGGATGTCGGGGACGATCCTCGTCAGCATCTCCCCGGCCTTCTCCGCCACCTCCACCGATGAGGCGGAGAGTTTCGATATCTCGGCCGCCGCTGTCTGGCTCCTCTCGGCGAGCTTTCTCACCTCCGTCGCCACGACGGCGAACCCCTTGCCGTGCTCCCCGGCCCGTGCGGCCTCTATCGCCGCGTTGAGGGCCAGCAGGTTCGTCTGCCGTGCTATCTCCTCGATGATGGATATCTTCGTCGCGATGTCCTTCATGGCGGATACCGTCTCCGTCACCGCCTGTCCTCCCTCCTTCGCGTCCGTTGCCGCCTTGAGGGCTATCTTCTCCGTCTGCTGGGCGTTGTCCGCGTTCTGCTTGATGTTGGAGGACATCTCTTCCATGGAGGAGGAGACCTCTTCCGCCGATGCCGCCTGGACGGTGGCGCCCTCCGACACCTGCTGGGAGCCGGAGCTCATCTGCTGGCTCGCTGCTGCCACGTTGTCCGATGCGGAGTTGACACCCTCGACGACCTCGCGGAGCTTCTCCACCATGTTCTTCATGGCCCGCAGCAGTTTGCCCGTCTCGTCCTCGCTCCTTATCTCCACGTTGACCGTGAGGTTGCCCTCGGCCAGGTCGTCGGCGACATGGACGGCGTCGTTCAGGGCGTTCTTCACCTTGCGGGAGACGAAGAAGGCGATGCAGAGGATGACGATGGCGCAGACGACGGTCGCTATGATGACCTGCCACTGGATCT
>LVAA01000131.1 GCA_001603955.1 Syntrophobacterales bacterium Delta_02
CCCGCCTCTACGATCCCCTCCTGGGGAGGTTCATATCGGCGGACTCCATAGTCCCCGAACCGGGCAACCTCCAGGCGTTCAACAGGTATAGCTATTGTGTCAATAATCCGTTAGTATATGTTGATCCGAGCGGACATCTTTTTGGCATTGACGACATCCTGATTGGGATGGCAATATCTGCCCTCATCGGGGCTACCGCAGGGGCCACAGTGGCGGCGGTGAACGGCACGGACATTGGTACGGGAGCACTGACAGGGGCCATCTCCGGGGCGGGTGTCTTTCTTGGGGGTATTCCCGGTGGTGCGCTTGCCGGCGTGATCAATGCCTCCATCACGGGGGACGATCTGGGGGCAGGGAGCACTCTGGGGGGCAATCGGCGCCGGGGCCGGAATACTGGCAGGCTACGGCGTCGGTCAGTTGAATATCGGGAACCCGTACGTTCAGTTCGGTATGTCCATGGCGGCGGGAGGTCTTCTAAGCGGCGGAACATCGGCCCTCGCGGGAGGAGATTTCGTGCAGGGGTTCCAGAACGGGGCCGTGGGGGCGGCGGCCAGTTATTTTGCTAGTATGGGAATAAGCAAGATCCTGAAGCAGTCTCCGGCGAACACCTCGCCGGAAGAAGCCGAGCAAAAGACGGTTCAAGCCCTGGAAGTGGCGGAGTCGGATAACGCTTTGCGGGCAGCAACCACGCCAGATGGCAGACGAACTGTACCCATCAGAGGAAATTCAGGCGTCGGAGCGCCAAGGGTCGGTTTGCGTAACGAGAAAGCTGCTGACCTATTACAGAATATGGGTAGGTTTTTGACTGAGCGACAGAGACTGTTTGGAGAGAGAAACAATGGTCCCTACAAATACTTTTGCGATGAATGGAGGTGCCCAGACAACAACAGGTTCTTTTTCGTAAAACCGGGGAGTCCCAACCCGTGTTATTGCGTTCGTGGGAAAGAATACCTGCTTATTTATTGATTTGGACAACGATGATCGTGAGGGAAGGAATGAATAGAACAATGAAAATAATCCTCCCGGTTCTATGCTTGTACCTTTGTGTCTTCTGGTTCGGTTGCCGACCGGGTTCGGGAGATACTCGCAATCCGACAATCGAAGAGCTTTCCAATGCGCTGATGTACACGGCGGTGTTGGATAGGTTAAGCAATGTGCAATGGGAGCGAGAAGACGATCCCCGGACTATTATGATGTACTGTGATGCTCTGGTGGAAACCAGGAAACCGCTTCCCGAGGCAATGATATCGCCTCCGGTTCCTCAACATGTAAGCAAGTTTACCCGAGGCTACTACAGCTTTCGACAGGGGAAACTTAGGGAGGGTCTTAAGATTTTCTCCGAAATCGTTGAGGACAAGAAGCATCACGTGTGGGGTGATTTGGGCGTATTGGTGTTCTCATTGGAGACGAGTAGCATAGCAAATGCGAAACGTCCTCTGGATGTCCTTGAACGGGAAGCCGGGAGGGATCCGGCATTATCGCAGAAATGGAACCTCCCGTTCTATAGGACTTGGTACAACTTCTATTGCGGACGCTACGATGAAGTAGACAAGATCTTGAGAGATTACGAGGACAATCTGGATGCACGGGGACTATCGGAATTGAAGGTAACAATGCTTCTGATGAAAGACAAGTTCAGTGAGGCAGAGAGAATGATCAGGAGAATGTCTCCCGGGTACCAATGGACAGCTGTGCTGGAGTCGGAATTGATCAAGCTAAAGTACGGGCACCAAAAATGGTTGGAGTTTCTTCGCGAAAAGAGAAAACAATATCCCCGGTTCTGGATGATAGAAAGCAAATATGCCGATGCTCTGGTTGAGTCGGGGCAGATCGATTCGGCCACGAAAATACGCAAGAAGCTGGTAGAGGTGCGCCCGTACGATTTTCTCATGCAACTGGCCCTTGCTGCTCATATCCTGTATCACGGCAACTTTGAGGATGCCAGAGGCTACCTCCTCCGCCTGGACTATCCCCCGGAAGTGAGTTACTACGATGTGCTGTTGTCCGAGATGTATTCAAGACAGAATCAGGCGGCCAAGGCTTGGGAATGCCTTAAACTTGCGAAGAAGCTGTTTCCCAAGAGTCCGTATGTGCTGACCGGAATCATGGGTATGGCACTAAACGCACGCGATTACGATATGGCATACAGAGCCGTGAAGGAAAAACTCGAGATTGATCCGAACGATATCGAAACTCTAGTTCTGGCCATGCTTGTGTACTGTCTGCGAAGGGAATATAACGAGGTATTGCGAGTAGAAACACAAATAGAAGGATCAAGACGACACATCGATAAGGAAATCAAAGAAAAGATCGAGTCCCTCAAGACTCAATGCATTAGGTAGGGCCTCGAAGGTACCGCGCTTGAAATGCAAGAATGCTCCAATGTCGCCCCATGCCCAGTAGGACACCCACCGATGTCCCGGCCCATTGACGTCTTCTTCGGTCCCAGCCTCTTGTCCTGGAACCTTTGAACAGCCCTCACCCCACCCCCGGTGTTTCCTCCTCCAGAAACTGGTGCGGGTTCACGATACGGGTCTTGATGCCTTTATTTCCGAACGAACTGATTGGGATATCCAGCAGATCCTTATCACCGGTTATGAGGAATTCGGCTTCGATCTCCCTGCATAATGAGAGGTAATGGTTGTCCTTCGCGTCCCTCGATAGGACGATGCTTGCCGATACGTCTACGAGGGTTGCCGCGCCGACGAGTTCATCGATCTTCTCCCGGACGAACGCAAGCTGTTCTCCTGTCAATTTCCCTGAGAGCTTCGAGAAGACACCTCTTTAATCCGCAATCCTTTTCTTTTCGATGATCTGGTAGACCTCTTTCCTGTGAATGATTCCAAGGATCAGGATATTGGCATCCTGCACACGAAACACCACGCGGTAGTCGCCGATGCGGAGTTTCCAGTATCCCTTCAGGGTTCGCCTGAGAGGTTCGCCGTATTCCTGGGGTGCTGTTAGGAGTCGCGTTTCTATGGCCTCTCTTATCCTTGCGGCCATCCGCTTGTCAAGTTTGATGATGCCTTCTGTTTTAACGGATGGATGGTACTTCGGTAGGTACTGCAATCAGCTCCACGTGTCCTCGCGGGTCAGGCTTTGGAGCGGGGGCTTCAGGACCCTTCACATTTCCAGATTCCCCGCGGGAAGATGGGGGACGCCTTCATCGGATAGGGGGCTGCATTGCTTCGATGGCGTCAGTATTGCCTGCAGCGGTTGACGAGATCCAGGATTCCGCACACGGTTACGTTCTTCTTGATGGAATATGGTTCTTCCACGGGTGCCACGATGGCGGCCTCTGTTACATTCAGGGTGTCAAGGGCGTTCCAAAAGCCACGGGTGACGCTGGGGGCGCGGGATGACTTGAACTCTACGGCGATCACTTTCCTGCCTTTCATGAGAAGGAGATCGACCTCGCTTCCTGTCGATGCCCGGTAGAAATATCCCTGCCAATCCGGCAACCCGGAGAGGAGCATCTCGACACCAAAGCCCTCCCATGAACTGCCGAAGACAGGATGGCCAAGGAGGTCGTTGAAACTGCCTATTTCCAGAAGGGAATGGAGAAGCCCCGAATCCCTGATGTAGACCTTGGGAGACTTGATGATCCTCTTCTTGAGGTTGTCCTCGAACGGTGGCAGTGTCCTTACGACGTACGCCTGCGCGAAGAGGTCGATATAGTCGCGGACCGTATGATAGGTGACGCCGAGGGAAGCAGCCAGCTTCGAGCTGTTCAGAAGCTGTCCCTGGCTGTGCGCCAGCATTGTGATGAGCCTTCGAAGATTTCGGGCGGTTATCCTGACGCCTAATTGAGCTATGTCTCTTTCTATAAAGGTACGGAGAAAGTTCTGCCGCCAACGGTTGCTGGTTTCATCGTCATCGGCCAGCAAGCTCTCCGGATACCCTCCCCGGAACCAGTGTGCAAGAAGCTCATAGCCGGGCGTGCCCGCCACCTCTGATACCGTGAAGGGGGTCAGCTCTATGAAGGATATTCTTCCTGCGAGAGACTCCGAACCCTGACGGAGAAGGCTTCTGGAAGCAGAGCCCAATATCAGGGCCTGTCCCTTCCTCCCCGTGCGGTCCACAATACCCCTGAGAACAGGGAAGAGTTCCGGTCTCAACTGGATCTCATCAAGACAAACGGTTGTGTCCTTGTTAGCCTGGAAGAATAGCTCGGGATCACTCAGTTTGCGGAGGTCGGACGGGCTTTCGAGGTCAAGATAGACAAAGGCTCCGATTCTGTCCTGCAACGCCTTCGCCAGTGTGGATTTACCGCACTGACGGGGACCAAGTATGGCAACGACAGCGAAGTTTCGGAGGTCCTTCAGCACTACAGGCTCGGCATCTCTCGTGACATAACCATGCATATTAGAAGTCTATCTTCTAAATTGCACAATGGCAAGGGATTTTTGCAGGGAACCGACTCAAACTGTTCCAGAGCGGGTCTTTTCAAACGTTCAAGCGGCTCAAGCCGTCTTCACCCCACTATCCTTATCCTCTTCTTCTCCGGCTTGCTTCTCAGGAGGATGTAGGTGGCACCGGGGCCGCCGTCGGACATTGTGGCGTTGGAGAAGGCGGTTACCCATTTGCGGTGCATTGCGCGGAGGATCCATGTTTTCAGGTAGTCCTTGATGGTGGGGTCGCGCTTGGACCTCAGGCCCCTCCCGTGGATCACCTTCACGCATCTGAACCCTTTCTTGACGGCGTTGCTGAGGAAGTATTCGAAGGTTTCCCGAGCGCCTTCTATGGAGAGGCCGTGGAGGTCTATGACCTGCTGGACGGAAAATTCGCCCTTGCGGAGCTTTTCCATGATGAGGGGGTTGATGCCTTCGACGTAGCCTTCCATGTATTCGGGGAGGTTCGTGACGTTGATGGTGTTGCTGTCCGCAAGCACCTCCTGCAGCAGCTTTTCTTCCTCGCTCTCCCTGGGTGGTCCCGCGACGGGTGCCGGTCTTTTTACCTTTATCCTCTTTTCCCCCTGCCGGATCGTTCGCACGCCCTCCATGGCCTCGCTGAGGAGGTGCTCGTCGTCCTCGGGGGTCGGTGCCGTCGCCGCGGCCTTGCCGGGGGATGGTTCTTTCTTCACCTTGATCCGGTGTTCCTTGAGGAACCGGGAGAGCTCGGAAAAGGGTTTGTTGAGGGAATCGTTGTCATCCATGGACCACTTCTCTTCAGGCAAGTTCCATATCGGTCACGGCTATGGCGTAAGTCTCGGCCGCTTCCTGAAAGTCGACAAGCTTGACATCGCATGTGCCTTTCTCGCCCGCCTCCACGGCGATCACGTCGGAGTAATCGGCGAGACGCGTTCCATCTGCGTCGAAGAGCGTGACGACAACGGTGAGGACCGCCTCCTCCTCCCTTTCATTGACGAGCCTGCCCGATACCTTCGCCCAGAAGGGAAGGGCGAGAAGGCCGCAGCAGGGCATAAGGGAGAGGAGAAAGACGTGGTCTTCGAAAGAGATGCCGTCAACGCAGGTGATGCCCGTGCATGTGAGTTTTTTGGAATTCTGCGGGGTGATGTATCCGATCAGGTTGCTCGTCTCTGTCATAGGGCCGCTCCCGGCTTCGATCCTCATATTTACCACAGGAGAAGAACTTTTGACAACAACCAGTATTTATAATAAATTACACACATGCAATGGCTCGGATATGTTGTGGATTACGGGATCATCGGCCTGTTGGGGGTGATGTCC